>JAIENA010000406.1 GCA_019751755.1 Burkholderiaceae bacterium
TTCTAGTGTTGTGTAAACGAAAAAAAACCGGCGCGCAGGCCGGCTTGGCGGGGGGGCAGGGCAGGCGACTCAGGGGGACTGCCGCGCCCGCCAGGCCAGCCACAGCAGTGGTGCACAGGCTGACAGCATGGCCAGCGGCAAGGACCAGTGCCCCAGCAGCGCGCCGCAACAGGCGCCGGCGGCAAAGCCCAGCACGCCGCCGAGCACCTGGCGCGCCGCTGGCGGCCAGGCGCCACCGCGCGCATCGGTGATGGCGATCACCAGTTGCGTGACGTTGCCGGTCATGACGGTGGTGGCGGGCAAGTGCGGCAACAGCAGCTTGCCATAGGCGTTTTGCGCCGCCATCGCCGCCACGCACAGCATGCCGCAGGCCAGGGCCGGTGGTGTATCGGGCGCCGTGACGGGGCCGCCGAACCACGCGCTGGCGGCGGCGGCCGCCAGCAGCGCCGCCTGCACCAGCATCGCATGGCCCAGCGCCGGTTTGCCCTGGCGCTGCCAGCGCGCCACCAGCAGACGGGTGGCGGCAATTGCCAGCACGAACACCGGGAAGGCCAGCAGCTTGGGCAGGATGCCTTGCACCGGGCCGACCAGTGCATAGCCGAGCAGCACGAAGTTGCCGGTCACGTGGGCCGTGAACAGGCCGCCCAGGCCGACAAATCCCACCGTGTCGGCATAGCCGGCCAGGAAGCTGAGCAGGATGCCTGCCGGGACCAGCGTATTGGCGCCGGGCGCCGCGCCGGGCGCCGCGTCGCCGGGGGCCGGCGTGCGCTGGCCATGGGCATCGTCCGATGATGGCAACGGTTTCATCAAACGCGCCCGCGCCGCTCGAGGTCCTGGCATGCCACCAGCAGGAATGCGCCCGCCAGTCCCAGGTGTTCATAAAACGCGTTGGCCGCCATGAAGCGTTCCATGCCCTGCATTTCCCAATAACGGTTGGCGATCAAGGTGGCGCCCAGCGTGAACAGCGCCAGCCAGGCGGCCCCCAGCCAGCGCCCCCGGCCGCTCAGGATCATCAGCGACGCCCCCAGTTCGCCCAGGATCACCAGCGCGGCCAGCGGCGCCGCCGGCGCCAGACCGAAGTGGCGCATCTCGGCCACCGCGCCGTCAAAGCCGGATAGTTTGGTCAAGCCGCCCTGCAGGTAGGCGGCGCACAGCAGCAGCAGGCATAGCCAATGCAGCAAGGGTGAATGCAGCAGCGCGTTGGCGCGCGAATAACGTGTCATCGGTGAGTTCCGCTGGTCAGGGCGCTACCTCGAATGGGGTAGCGGTCCAGAGTTTTATTGCCGCCAAGGCAATGCCTTGCTATATTGCCCACATATTCCACAGCGCCCGCAGGAGGTATCGCGTGAGCCCGTTTGATCCGATAACTGCCATCACCCCGATCCGGGTACTGGTGGTCGATGACCACCCGATGTTGCGCACCGGTCTGGCGGAAACCATCGCGGCGCAGCCGGATATGCAACTGGCCGGCGAAGCGGGCGATGGTCGCGCCGCGGTCAATGCGTATGCCGCCTGCCGTCCCGACGTCACCATCATGGATATCGCGATGCCGGACATGTGTGGCGTCACGGCGCTGCAGGCGATCCGCCGTGATTTTCCCCGTGCCCGCGTGCTGATGCTGACCACCTATAAAGGCGATGCGCAAATCCGCCGCGCGCTGCAGGCCGGCGCCGCCGGCTTCCTGCTCAAAAGCAGCATGCGCAAGGAACTGCTTGATGCGATCCGCGCCGTGCACGCCGGCTTGCGCCACGTGCCGCCCGAGATCGCGATGGAACTGGCGGCGCACATGGGCGACGCCATGCTGAGCGAGCGCGAAACTGAAGTGCTGCGCTGCGCGGCGGCCGGCAACTCCAACAAGCGCATCGCGCTGCAGCTGGCGATTGCCGAGGAAACCGTCAAGGCGCACATGCGCACCATCCTGTCCAAGCTGGGCGCCAATGACCGCACCCATGCGGTCACGCTGGCGCTGCAGCGCGGCTTCCTGTCGCTGTAGCATCACACCGCCCAGCAGGAACAGCCGAGCGCACCCCAGAAGCTTTTCAGGTCCGCCACCGGCAGCGATTTGGTCCACGCGGTCGCATGCTGGTGGCCATGCATGCCGCAACTGCTGGCGCAGCCGCAGGCCGCATGTGGCACGGCCGAGGCTTTTGCCGTGGTGGACGCCGTGGCGCCCCATGCCGCATAGCCGCCATAGCGCCGCACCGGCGACCAATCCGGCATGGCCGGCGGGATCGGCGCATCGTGGCTGGCGAACGGGCCCGCCGCATAGACCACCTTGCCGCCCACCATGGTCAGCAGCGACGTGGTGTCGGCGATATCGCTTTCCGGGCAACTGAAGAAGTCGCGGTCCGGCACCAGCAAATCGGCCAGCATGCCGGGCGCGATGCGGCCCTTCTTGCCCACTTCATTCGAGAACCAGGTGACATTCTCGGTCCACATGCGCAGTGCCGCATCGCGTTCCAGGCAGTTGTGGCGCGGCGTGATGCGCAAGCCGCCGACGGTCTGGCCGGTCACCAGCCATGACAGCGAGACCCACGGGTTGTACGAGGCGACGCGGGTGGCGTCGGTGCCGGCCGAGACGTTGACGCCGGCGCGCAGCATATTGGCCACCGGTGGCGTCGCTTCGGCCGCCGCCGCGCCATAGCGCTCGACAAAGTATTCGCCCTGGTACGCCATGCGGTGCTGCACGGCGACGCCGCCACCCAGCGCCGCAATGCGGTCGATTGATTGCGGTGAAATGGTTTCCGCGTGGTCGAAGAACCAGTGCAGCCCTTGCAGCGGAATGTCCTGATTGACCTTCTCGAACACGTCCAGCGCGCGCGAAATGGTTTCGTCATAGGTCGCATGCATGCGCCACGGCCAGCGGTTTTGCGCCAGGATGCGCACCACACCTTCCAGGTCGTCTTCCATATTGGCCGCCAGGTCGGGGCGTGGCTGGCGGAAGTCTTCGAAGTCGGCGGCGGAAAACACCAGCATTTCACCGGCGCCGTTATGGCGGAAGTAGTCGTCGCCCTGCTGGTAGCGGCTCGACGCGGTCCATTTCAGGAAGTCGTCTTTTTCTTCTTTTGGCTTTTGCGTGAACAGGTTGTAGGCCAGGCGCACCGTCAGCGCGCCTTCCTTGGCCAGTTCGTCAATGATCTGGTAATCGTCGGGATAACTCTGGAAGCCGCCACCCGCATCGAGCGCGCCGGTGACGCCCAGCCGGTTCAGTTCGCGCATGAAGTGGCGCGTCGAATTCTTCTGGTATTCCGGCGGCAGTTTGGGGCCCTTGGCCAGCGTCGCATACAAGATCGAGGCATTGGGTTTGGCCAGCAGCAGGCCGTTCGGGTTGCCGGCGCTGTCGCGCAGGATTTGTCCGCCCGGCGGTTCCGGCGTGTCCCTGGTGTAGCCGACGGCGCGCAGCGCGGCGCCATTCAGCAGCGCGCGGTCATACAGGTGCAGGATAAAGACCGGCGTGTCGGGCGCCGCCGCATTCAATTCGTCCAGTGTCGGCAGGCGCTTTTCCATGAACTGGTGCTCGGTGAAGCCGCCCACCACGCGCACCCATTGCGGTGCCGGGGTGATCGCCACTTGCGCGCGCAGCATGGCCATCGCATCGGCCAGGCTGCGCACGCCGTCCCAGCGTAATTCCATGTTGTAGTTCAAGCCGCCGCGGATCAGGTGCAGGTGGTTGTCGATCAGGCCGGGCAGCACCGGGCGGCCCTGCAAATCCATGATACGGGTGCCGGGGCCGGCCAGCGCCAGAATGGTGTGGGCGTCGCCCACGTCCGTGAAGCGGCCGTCGCGGATCGCCACCGCGCTGGCGGTGGGATGGGCGCGGTCCAGCGTCGTGAAGCGGCCGTTATGCAGGATCAGGTCTGGGTGGGCTGGGATACTCATGTGTTCTTGACGTCCGAAGTGGTGGTGCTGTTGACCGAGGCCCCCGGCAGTTGGCCGAAGCAGTGCGGCTTGACTTGTTCATCGAGCCAGGCGGTACGTGCTTCGGCTAGTAGCCACCATCGTTTAATCAGTGGCGGTCTCATTTGCTTATCGAGCCCGGCGCTTTGCGCGGTGGGCAGTTGCCGCCATTGTTTGATTAATGGCGGCAACTGCTCACCAAGCAGGATGCCGAGCAATCCGACCAGCGCCACCACCGGTGGCGCCGGGGAGCGCACGTTCAGCACGCCGTAGATAATACCGACCAGCAGACCGGCAGCCAGCGAGGCGAGGTACAGCTTCATGGTCAGCCTTCGTGTGCGTTAAACATGGTTTTCGCGTAAATGATCCCCAGGCCATAGGCGCCGCCGAATTTCTTGGCAATGCCGGTGGACAGGTCATAGGTCTCGGTGCGGGCCCAGTCGCGCTGCAGTTCCAGCAGGTATTGCAGCGACGTGATCGGACGGGCGCCGGCCTGCACCATGCGCTCCATGGCGCGTTGGTGCGCTTCTTGCGACACGTCGCCGCAGGCGTCGGCAATCACATACACTTCAAAGCCCTGGTCCAGCGCCGACAGCGCCGGGCCGACGATGCAGACCGACGTCCACAGGCCGGCCAGCACGATGCGCTTCTTGCCGATCGCGTTGACTTCGCGGATCACGTTGGCGTCTTCCCAGGTGTTCATCGAGGTGCGGTCGATCGCTTCGGCGTGCGGGAAGGCTTCCTTGATTTCATCAAACATCGGACCGGAAAAGCTCTTCTCGGCCACCGTGGTGAGTATGGTCGAGACCTTGAAACCGGCTGCGGCGTGCGCCACCAGCGCGGCATTGTTGCGCAGGGTGATGGCGTCGATCGAATGGGTGGCGAACGACATCTGCGACTGGTGGTCGATCATGATCAGGGTGTGGTCCTGCGGCGACAGCAGCAGGGCGCCCGGGGTTGCGGTGGCGGTGATGGTGGTGGTCATGACTGGTTCCTTGGTGGTTGGTGGCAAACGTTATGCTTTGATGAACGCCAGCAGGTCGGCATTCAATTTGTCCTTGTGGGTATCGGTCAGGCCGTGCGGCGCGCCCGGATACACCAGCAGGGTGGAATTTTTGATCAGTTTTGCGGACGCTTTGCCGGCCGCGTCGATCGGCACGATCTGGTCGTCGTCGCCATGCACGATCAGCGTCGGCACGGTGATTTTTTTCAAGTCTTGCGTGAAGTCGGTTTCGGAGAACGCCTTGATCGAATCAAAGGTGTTTTTGTGGCCGCCCTGCATGCCCTGCGCCCACCATGCGTTGATCAAGCCTTGCGACACTTTCGCGCCCGGGCGGTTGAAGCCGTAGAACGGGCCGCTGGCGATATCGAAGTACAACTGCGAGCGGTCGGCCAGCGAGCCGGCACGGATGCCGTCGAACACGGACATGGGCAAGCCGCCCGGGTTGGCGGCGGTCTTCAGCATCAATGGCGGCACGGCCGCCACCAGTACGGCTTTGGCGACGCGCTTGCTGCCATGGCGGCCAATATAGCGCGCCACTTCGCCGCCACCGGTGGAAAAGCCCACCAGCACCGCGTTCTTGACGTCCAGCGCGTCGAGCACCTGCGCCAGGTCGTCAGCGTAGTGATCCATGTCATTACCATCCCACGGCTGGCTGGAGCGGCCATGGCCACGGCGGTCATGGGCAATGCAGCGGTAACCCTGGCTGGCCAGGAAAATCATCTGTGATTCCCAGCTGTCCGACGACAATGGCCAGCCGTGGGAAAACACCACAGGCTGGCCGTTGCGCGGGCCCCAGTCCTTGTAATACAGCGTGACGCCATCGCGCGTGACGATGCTGCCCGCTGGTGCGCCAGCGCGGCCGGCAGTACCTTTGGTGGCGGCGCCGGCCATCGGGACAACGGCTGCAGCGGCCGCTGCGCCCACCAGTGCATGACGGCGGCGTGGATTGGTCGGTGAAGTTTCGTGGTTCATGGACGCTCTCTGAAATGTGAAATGGACACACTTGAAAGCGTAACAACATGGTTGGTGCTTGCCATCGCCCCGAAGGGGCAGGGCGTACTACCTCGAACGGGGGAGCGTCTATGGGCGATGCCGCATGGCGCGCGCTGGCAGCAGGCGCGTCAGCCAGGCGCCGCGCCGCTCTTCATAGGCCAGTCTGGCGTCCAGCGCCAGGTGGATTGCCGTGCCTTGGCCGGGCATGGAGTCGACCGTGAAGACGGCGCCGATGGCGCTGGCGCGCTCGCGCATGCCGGGCAGACCGAAATGGCCGGGCCGCGCGTGGGTGTGGGCGCCGTCGTGTGCGGTCCGGTCCGCCATCCCGAGGCCATCATCCTGGATTCGCAGCGTAAAACGATCCGCTCCGTATTCCAGTACCAGGTCGATGCGGTCGGCCTGCGCGTGGCGCGCCGCGTTGAACAGTGCCTCGCGGGCAATCGCGTGCACTTCGCTGTGGACCTGTGGCGGCAGGCTGCGTGGCTGACCTTGCACGCTGGTATGCAGCCGTTCACCGAGCAGCACACTGCCATAGTCGGCCAGCACGGCGGCCAGGTCGCCCGGCGCATCGCCGCTACGCAATTCCATGATGTAGTCGCGTCCCTCGATCATCAACTGGTCGGCCAGCTCCAGCGTTTGCTCGATCTTCTTGCGTTCCTGCGCATCGCACGGCAGCGCCTGCGCCTGGCGGTCGAAAAACATGATCAGGCTTTGCACGCTTTGCAGCAGCGTATCGTGCAGGCCGCGCGCAATGCGGGCACGCTCGCGCAGGCGCACTTGCAGGCGGTCGTGCAGGCGCGCTTCCAGGTGCCGCACGCGCAGCAGATACAGGCCACCCAGGGCCAGCACGCCGAGCGCCGCCAGCAGCGCTTTGAACCACGGCGTTTGCGTAAACAACGGCGGTATCGTGATGCGGACGGACGCGCCGTCGCGGTTCCATACGCCGTCCTCGTTGGCGGCCGTCACCACGAAGCGGTAGCTGCCCGGCGCCAGGTTGGTATAGAACGCGGCGCGCCGCGCACCGGCTTCCTGCCAGCCGGCGTCCACGCCTTCGAGCCGGTAGCGGAAGTGCACCCGCTCCGGCATCGCCAGGCTCAGCGCGGTAAAGGACAGTTGCAAGTCATTGCTGCCCTTGGGCAGCGTCACTTCTGACCTGCCGGGGTCGGCCGCATAAGTCCGTCCATCCGATTGCACGCCAAGGATCTGTACCGGTGGCGCCAGGCTATTGCGGGCAATCGCGGACGGGTCCAGAGTGGCGATGTCGCTGGCGCTGGCAAACCATAGCCGGCCATCGCCGGCCTGCGCCAGCGAAGGCAATGGCCGTACCTGTTCCGCGCCGCCCAGCAAGCCGTCGAGGCCATCAAAGCGCTCGAACGGCGCCGGCCATTGCGGTTCACGCAGCAAGCGCGCCACGTCGGCGGCGGCGATGCGGGTCGCGCCATCGGCGCCGTGCAGCCATAATTCGCCGGCGGCGGTACGGACGATGCCGGACACGCCGCGAAACGGCGCGCCGCCCTGGCCGACGATATGAAACACCTGGTCGCCGTCGAACAGCGCCAGCCCGAATTCACCGCCGGCCCAGACCCGCGCGCCATCCACCCGCAGCGCCAGCACGTTACCCAATTGCAGGCCGTCGGCATCGCCAAATAGGCGTACCTGGTCTTGCCGGTCGATGCGCGCGATGCGATTGCGCAGGTAGCCCGCCCACAGATTGCCGTTGCCATCGCGCGTCATGGCCATCGGCAGCATGCCTGGCTGCGCCGGCAGGGCGTCGAGCCCGCCGTTGCGGCGCCAGGCGCCATCTTCCAGCCGGTACAAGCCATCGCGCGCCACCGAAATCCACGGGCGTCCGCGCGCGTCCAGCGCCAGCGCCTGCACCGGCGCTGGCATCGCCAACCCCGGTGCGGTATTGGGTACTGCCTGCCGCCACGTGCTCCGCCCGTCTTCCATGCGCCAGACGTGCTGGCGTCCGGCCAGCCACAGCGCGCCATCGGCGGCCAGGTGACTGGCCGAAAAGCCCTGATCCAGGGCTGGTGTCTGCAAGCCGCCGGCATCGGCGATGTGCGCGTGCGGCGACGACATGTCGCCGATCAGCATGGCGCCGCCGGACAGCGGCGCCATGGCGGGATGATCGAATGGCGACGCCACCGGCAAGGTGTGGATGCGGTTGCGGCGCAGGCGGTCCAGTCCGGTGCTGGTGCCGAACCACAGGTTGCCTTCGCGGTCCTGGAAATACGTTTGCGGCAGCGGGCCGCTGATGCCGTTTTCCGTCGTCAATTGCTGGCCGGCGCCGGGGGCGGGACGCCAGTCGCCACGGCGCCGCTCCAGTCCATGCGACTTGAGCAGCCACATGACACCATCGCGGTCGAAGAACATGCCCGTGCCGTCCAACTCGGCCACGGCGCCGGTCCGCCCCGGTGGCGCGGCGGCATGGACCCGGTAATAGTGGCTGACGCCATCGCCCGCCCACAGCGTGCCATCAGGACTTTCCGCCATGCCCATCAAATCGACCAGCGGCCAGGAGCGGGTAAAGCGCTGCTGGCCCGGGTCGCGGTAATAAATGCCGCCGACCACCGAGACCCACTGCCGGCCCGAGCGGCTGAACAGCACTTGCCGCGCCACACCTTGCGGCAAGCCCGTGTCCGCTCCCACGCGGCTAAACCGGGCCGAGCCGGGCGGCAACACCGCCAGTCCGCCGCCCGTAGCCGCCCACACCGCGCCATCGGGTCCTTCCGTGATGCTCATGACGATGCCGCCGGGCAGTCCTTCGGCTTCGCCGAAATGGCGCGCGGCACCATTGGCGAACAGGCTGATGCCGCCGAAGCGGTAGCCGACAAAGAAACGTCCGTCGGACGCCGCCAGCAGGCCCAGCACGTTACTCGACAACAGGTGCTGACCCTGCACGCTGTCCATCCGCTCGAATGCCACGCCGTCAAAGCGGTACAGGCCGGCGGGCGTGGCCAGCCACAGCCAGCCATCGGCCGTCTGCGCGAATTTCAGCACATCGCGCGGCGCGCTTTGCAGCCCATTCCAGCGCGTATGGGCATAGTCGGCCAGCAGGCGACTGGGGGGCGATGCCATGGCCGGCAGGGGCGTGGTGAAAAGGAAAAAAAGGGCGAAAACAGCGCGCAGGATGGCCAACGGCGACGCTGGCAGCGCGGCCCGCAGCAGCGCCAATAGCGGGGCCGATAGCGAGGCCATTCGCGTGGCCATTCGCAGGCGGCGTCGTAGGTCTAAGGCGGTCAACAGGATTACGGCTGAGTCAGTGTAACCAGCAGTTTAACGAATTTCACAATTTTTTGTGGTGCAACACATCGCACCGCCGCGCGCTAGTCCGCGCTGACGTCCAGCACCCGCCACGTCATTTCCGGGGCAAACGGCAACAGTACCGCCATGCCCACGGCCCACTGGCCGAGATGGTCACGGTTCAGGTGGTCGGCCTGGGGGAATTCCGTGCCTTCCAGCCACGGCATATTCGATGCCATCACGCGCCAGTGCGCGCCTTTTTTCAGCACCGTGAATTCGCTCCACTGCGACGACAGCGGACTGGCCTGGTCGTAATGGTCGTCGGGTCGGCCACAGGCCCAGGCCATCCATAAATCGCCCACGATCAGGTAGGCGATGGCGCCCGCGTGCGGGTCTTCCAGCCGGACCGCGGCCATCGGGCCGGCTGCCACCCGTTCCCAGTCTTCCTCATAGCTGCCGTCGTCGCCGGTTTCGTGCAGCGCATCGTCGCTGTCAAAGCGCATCCAGCCGGCATCGGTGACGTCGCTCACGTGGGGAAAGGCGATTTCAGGCAGCCATTCGCAATGGTTGCCATCGACCACCGTGGTGCCGGCAAAGCCGGTCTGCGCGCCGAAGCGCGACAGCTGGTGCGGCAAATATTTGACGATGTGGGTGCGGCTGGCCGGATCGGGGCGGTCGATCGGAATACGCAGGTCGATGTGGAAACGGGCAGCCTGGAACCACCACACTTGCGTCGTGGTGTCCGTGCTGCCATTGCTGCGCCGGATGCCGGTGCGGCGCCACAAACCCTGGTAAATCGACGGAACGGTCATCAGCGTAAGTCGTCCGTGTAATAGTAAACCGTGCCGCGAATGGCGGACGGGAGCGCATGGAGCGCCGCGGCAAGCGCCTTCGCATCGGGTGCCGAGACGCCGGATTTGGCGACCGAGACCGGCACATTCGAAGCGCGAGCCGCCGCGCGGTACGACACAATATGATCGAAATCAGGACGGCTGTCGATCTCCTTGACGAGGTAGCGTTGCTTACCGTTGCCAACTTGCACATAACGGGCCACCGCGCTGGTTTTGACCTCGGGCGACAGCTTGCGGAACAACAAGACCTGATCGATGACCACGGTGGCGCCCGGGTAGACGGTTTGGCCGCCCTGCTCGAAGTGGCCCAGCACCAGGTCGGCCTGGAAGCGCAGCAACGGCGCCGGCGCGCCGGGTTGCAACCGGGCCAATTCGAACGGTTCCGGGGCCACGGTCCACAGCGCGGTGTTGCCGTCCAGGCGTTGTTTGACGGCCGCGTCGAGGCGGGGATCGGCCAGGCGCACCCGCAGCACCACCTGGTAATCGTGCGGCGCGTGGAACATGGGCAAGTGCGAGGCATACAAGCCGTCCTTGCCGCCAAACAGGGCCATGCCATGTTGACCGTAGGTGGGAGCGGCCGCCAGGGCGGTGGGGGATGCCAGCAGGGAAAGGGCCATCAGTAAGGTTTTCATGGGGCGATGGTATGCTGGTGTTGATGTCGCGTAAAGCAACTTAAATTCACTTTTTATATCCATATTGGAAACATGAACCTCGCCGACTTGCGCATCTTTGTCAGTGCCGCCCGCCTGCCGACCCTCGGTGACGTGGCGCAGGCCATGCATGTGACCCCGTCCGCCGTGTCCAAGGCGTTGCGCCGCCTGGAGGACAGTCTGGGTAAACCGCTGTTCGACCGTAGCGCGCGGCAACTGGTGCTCAACGCCAGCGGCACGCTGTTGTTGCCGCGCGCGCAGGCCCTGCTGGCGCTGGCCGAGCAGGCCAGGGCCGATGTGCAGGGCGACCACGCCGTCATCGACTGCCGTATTGCCGGTCCGGCCATCCTGTTGTGGCGCCATGGCGGCGCCTTGGCCGACGGCTTGCGCTCCTATGCCCAAGCCAGTCTGCACCTGCAAGCCATGTTTGAAGACGCGGCGCTGGCGGCGCTGGCGCGGGGCGACGCGCACGCGGCCATCGTGACGGGAGAAGTGCTCGATGGCCAAGGGCCGCATTGGTCGCAGGCCTGGGAAACCGTGCCGCTCGGTGTGTTGGTGCAACACCTGGTGGCGGGGCGGAGGCATCCGCTGGTGCGGCTGTTGCAGTCACTGGCGACGCCCCCGGGCCATCCACGGCGCGCAGGGCCGGGCACTGGCAATGGGGGCTTGGCCGGCAATGCGCGCTGCGATGCCGGTGCCGAGATCAACGCCGACGCTGTGGCCGAGCGGCGCCTGTGCGCCACGGCGGCCCAGGTGCTGCAGTACGACTTCGCCTGCCCCTCCCATTCGCTGTTGTGCGGCGAAGGCCGTGGCGCCCGGTCGGACGGCTGGCGCGATGACCAGTGGCCACGCAAGATCCGCTATTGGACCGACGACCTGCAATTGTTGCTGGGCTTCGTCCATTCCGGTGCGGCCCTCGCGTATTTGCCGGATTTCGCCCTGCACGATGACGAACTGGTACGGATCGACGTGACCGACGCCGCGTATATTTGCCAGGAACAGGCGGCACTGGTGTTCGACGGCGCGCGGGCGCCGGCATGGCTGCGGCACTTGGCGCAGAACGTGGCGCAGTCGCCGCAGCAGCCGCCGCAGTAACGCCGCTGGCGGCGCAGGCTTGACTGCGCGGCTTCCCCATCTATAGTGAAATCATTGCGAGGACTGTTGCCATGATTTCGCCCATTAATCCGTTGCCCGGCTACACCGTTCGCCAGCCCCAGGCGGTCGATGAAATTGGCAATGACAATGCGCTGCTGCCCACCCTGGCCGTGAGCCTGTCGGAAAATGGCAGCGTGGTGGCGACCCTGGGCGGCGCGAAATCATCGACCCAGGTCTACACGGCGGCCGGCGTGCTGAGCTCCCAACAACAGGCTGGCGCCTTGTCTGGCGAGCCGGTCATTCCCGATGGCGGAACGTTGCGGCAGGGCGATGCGCAGGTGCTGCAAAACCAGCAAATCGCCGCCACCCTGGCGCAGTCGGCAACCACCTCGGGGGCGGAGACCAGCGCGCCGCTGTTGCCGACCTTAAATGGCGCGCCGAGCGCCGCTTCCTGGGCCAATACCTTGAAAGCCCGGCCGGGACTGGCCGGCACGGCCGTGGCCAACGCGTATAACCAGTCCGTCGTCAGTTCCTTCAGCACCTACGCCTGACGGCCGCCATGCCTTGCAGCTGGCGTCGCCAGGGCTGACAACTCGGTTTCGCTACTCGGTTTTACTACTCGGTTTCACTACTCTGCTTCCACCGCGATCATGTTGTCGTCCGGCTTGCGGTCGATCAGCTTGTTGTCCGGATCAATCCCGGCCTTGGCGGGACGCCCGGACACCACCACCGTATACACGGATTCCTTGGTCTTGATCAGCTTGCGTTCCCGCAGCAGGCTGTTGCCATCCTTGTCGTCCACGCCGATGTCGATCAGGTCGGCCAGCGGCATGTCTTTTTCGACGCCCACTTCATCGGCGCGCAATTTGCTGGCATGGACCTTGAGCGTGACTTCGTACTTGCCGCCCGGCAGCTTGCGCAAGGTCGCGGAGAGGGCGCGGTTGTCGTGCAGCACGATGCTGTTGAACAAGTCGTCGATCAGGTAAGCCTGCTCCGGCGGCGTAATCTTGCGCAAGCCGTCCACCAGCACCGTCACGCTCGGGTAGGGCGCGGTATGGAAAGCGTACTGTTGCAGCAAGCCGCGCAGCACCTCGTTGACCTTGTCCTCGCCGAGGATATCCTGCAACTGGTACATCGCCAGACTGCCCTTGCGGTAGTGGATGTAATCCTGGTTTTCATTGTCGGCCAGCGGCAATTCCTTGCTGTTTTCCAGTGCGCGGCCCAGCAGGTAGCGGTCCAGGTCGTAGCGCAGGAAGCGGCGCATGCGGTCCGGGCCGAACTGCTTTTTCATGACCATCAGCGCGGAATATTCGGACAGCGTTTCCGACAGCACGGTGGCGCCCCGCGTATTGCCACCGACCAACTGGTGGGCCCACCACTGGTGCGCCACTTCGTGCGCCGTCACATAGAACGGGTAATCAACGTCTTTCGGATTGCGGTCATCGACCTTGGCAATAAAGCCCATTGATTCCGAATACGGGATCGTGTTCGGATACGATTGCGCAAACGCGGCGTAGCGCGGGAATTCGACGATGCGCAGGATGCGGTGCTGGTATGGGCTGAAGTTCTTGGTGTAATACTCCAGCGCCGCCTTGGCGCCCTTGTTGAAGCGGTCGAGGTTGAATTCGTGGCCCGGGTGATAATAAATTTCAATCCCCGCGTCTTGCCACCAGTCGTGCTTGACCGCGTAGCGGGCCGACTGGAAGGCATAGAAGTTCAGGATCGGCTTGTCCATCTTGTAGTGGAAATAGCGGCGGCCGTTGGCCTTCCACTCTTTTTCCAGGATGCCGGGCGCCACCGCGGTCTGGTCCGGCGCCGTGCTGACGACCGCGTCGAACGTCACCCAGTCGGCATCGGTGCCGATGTAATTGTTAGCCAGGCCCTTGGGGTCGTCGCGCGGCAGCGCCCGTTCCTGCGCCGGCAAACCATGCTTTTTGCGGTCGCGCGGGTCGCGCAATTCCATCGTCTGCTGATAGCCGATGTGCGGCAGCAGGCTGTTGTTGAAGAAGGTGCCGTTGCCGATCACCGGCAAGTCCTGGCCCAGGCCGAATAATCCCTTGGGCGCATACACCAGCTCGAATTCCAGCGGCAGCCTGGCGCCCGGCGCCAGCGGCGAGGACAGCGCATAGGTCGAGAAGCCCAGCGCGTGGTCGGCCCGCACCAGTTTGGCCACCTGGCCGAAGCGTAGCGGCTGCACGGTAGCGCGGGTGTCTTGCGTGATGTGGATTTCCGTCAGCGGCTTGGCGCTCTTGTTTTCCAGCAGATAGTGGCCTTTGACGCGCAGCGTGCGCTGCTCCGGCTCGATTGCCACCCCCAGGCGCACGTCGGTGATGCGCGGCTGCGCCACGTCGGCCAGCGCCTTGTATTTGCGCTCGTAATCGGCGCGGTCGGCGTCCTGGCGGTAGGCCGACTTGTAGTCGCCCGCCACCTGCAAGTCATAGAACAGCACGCCACCGGCGCCGGCAAAGATGGTGGTGGCCAGGGCCAGCGTGGCCAGTACGGGCAGGGTCAAGCCGTGGCGCGCCAGTTGTACGCGCTGGCGCCACTCGACATTGCTGCCACGGGTCCAGAACAGCACCGACAGCACCATCAGCGCCAGCGCCGCGCCGCTCCAGTACAGCAGGAACCAGCGGTCGCGCTGCAGGAAGTGGCCATAGCCGTTGAGGTCGGAATAGGTGAATTCCGGCGTCATGCCGTAAATCAGCATCGGGTGGTCGAGCCCCAGCGTGGACGCCGTGATGGTGGCCGCGTAGTACAGGATCATCGCGAAGTACGCCAGGTACTTATGGTTGATCAGCACTTGCAGCGCGATGGCCAGCACCGCCATCAGCGCGTATTGCGGCCACTGCACCAGGAACAGGTTGTGCAGGTACAGGCCGGGCTGGAGTTCGAAGTAGCCCTTGAACAGCTGGATCAGCATGCCGCACAGCATGACCACGACCAGCAGCAAACCCTGCAAGCCGATCAGGCCGAACAGCCGCGCCAGCAGTGGCAGCCAGTTCGGCACCGGCATCGCGTCGAACATTTGCGCGGTGCGGTTGTCCCGTTCGCGCCACACCAGTTCGCCCGCATAGAAGGCGGTGATGGCCAGCATGAACAGGGTGAACATTCTTGAGATCTGTTCCAGCACCAGGTAGGTGACGGGATAGGTTTTCACGCCCATGGTGTGCGGATCGAGCGCGGTGGCGAACATCAGTAGCACGCCGGCCAGCACGATGACGGCGAAATACACGTTCTTGACGGTCTCGCGCAGGTTCAGCCAGCTGTTCCGCAGCAGCAGCAAGCCCAGGCTGCGGGCCTGGAAGTCCGGTTTTTCACGGGTATCGGCTGCCGTGGCGGACAGGCGCGGCGCTTCGTCGCCCTCGTTGCGGCCGGCATTGCGGCCACTGTCGATGGTGGCGACAAAGTGGAAGCGCCAGTAGCCCAGCAGCAATGTCACCAGCGCGAAGGTGGTCCAGATCAGGCGGTTGACCAGGTAGACGCCCTCCGGCAAGACCAGGCGGGTATTGCGTTCCGCGATCGGCCAGTATTCGGTCAGGCGGATCACCGCCGTGGTGCCGAACGGATCGATCAGCGCGGCCAGGGTTTTATAGTCGAGGTCGCGCGCCAGGCCCGGCGCCACCAGATAGCCGATCAGCATGACCACGCTGCTGATATACACCGGCAACATGCGGCGCGTCAGCGCGGCCACCACGAAGAACACCGCGCCGAAGATGAAGATATTGGGCAGCAAGGTGAAGCCATACGGGATCAGCCAGGTGGCCAGCGGCGTGGGGCCGAGCCGCTCCGGATCGATGCCGGGAATGAAGGTGCCCAGCCACGCGCCCAGCAAGATACTGGAAAACACCACCGCCAGCACGAACGTGGCGCCGAAGAAACGGCCGAACATGTACTGGTACTTGCGGATCGGCGCGCTGAAGAAGAAATGGTGCATGTCATATTCAAAATCCTGCTGCACCGAGCGGCCCACCATGGCGGCGATCACGATCACGCCCAGGCAGCCGAGGAAGCTGGTGGTCAGCAGGATGGAACGGGGCGCATTGATGGCGACCCGGCCGCCGAATGTGACGATGGCTTCCTTGAACACCCCGCCGGCCGCCGCCATCCACAGCATGGCCAGCAGCATGAACATGCCGAAATACACCCAGGTGGACAACAGCTTGAGGCGCTGCCGGGCTTCGAAATAGGCGATGTTGAACATAGGAGGCTCCGCTTAGTCGCAGCGGTCGGCGGCGTGGTGGCGGCCGGTGATGGTGGCGAAATACAGGTCTTCCAGGTCGCCGATGGCTTCCTCGAAGCCGTCGCCCGGGTCGTCGTCGCTGTACACGTGAATCAGCGTGCGGCCGGACAGCAGGCGGGTGGAAATCACCGCATGGCGGGTCTGGAATTGCTGCAAATCGCGCTTATCGATAAAGCGCGCCCAGATCTTGCAACTGACATCGTCGATCAGTTGCTGGGTGGCGCCGGCCACCAGCAAGTGGCCCTTGTTGATGATGGCCATGTTGGCGCACAGGTCGGCCACGTCGCTGACGATGTGGGTCGACAGGATCACCGTGCGCTCGTCGCCGATATCGGACAGCAGGTTGTGGAAGCGCACCCGCTCCTGCGGGTCCAGGCCGGCCGTCGGTTCATCGACGATGATCAGTTTCGGGTCGCCCAGCAGGGCCTGGGCAATGCCGAAGCGCTGGCGCATGCCGCCGGAAAAGGTGCCCAGTTTTTGGTGGCGCACTTCAAACAAATTGGTTTGCTGCAGCAGGCCATCGACCACTTCGCGGCGCCGGCCACGGTGCGACAAGCCTTTCAGGATGGCGAAGTGGTCCAGCATTTCATAGGCCGACACCTTCGGGTACACGCCAAAGTCTTGCGGCAAATAGCCCAGCAGGCGGCGGATCTCGTCTTTTTCATCGAGCACGTCGAGGTCGCCAAAGAACACGGCACCCGCATCGCATTCCTGCAACGTCGCCAGGGTCCGCATCAGCGTCGACTTGCCGGCCCCGTTGGGGCCCAGCAAGCCGAACATCCCGGCCGGGATCGTGAGCGAAATATTGTCCAAAGCCACCACGCCGTTGCTATAGGTTTTGGACAAATTGCGGATGCGTAATTCCATGCTGACTCCTGTTGTACCCTGCTGCACTGCAACAGTGACTACCACTTTTCAATGCTCGCATTGTATTGAATTTGCGACACAGCGGTTGCCTCATTGCGACAGTCAGCCGAATCCGGCCACCAGAGTGTGGAATGGCGGGAAGGGCGGCAGGAATACTCCGAGCTTCAATGCCGGGCTTAATTCCGGAAAAGCACTTGCTCGCGGGTGAACCACCAGCGGCACAAGGCCAGCAGGGCGCCGGCCGTGATGGTGGTGGAGGCCAGGATCACGGCAAACATGCGGTAATCCATGGTGCCCTTGACCAATTCCTTCATGGCCAGCGAAACGTTGGTCAGCGGCACCATGGCCCACATCCAGTTCATTTCCACGCCGGGCAACAGCGCCACCATGGTTGGCAGCAGCGACAGCAGCATCAGTGGCGAAATCAGGCCGGCGGCTTCCTTATAACTTTTTGCGTAGATCGACAGCGCCAGCAAGATCGCGGCAAACATGGCAGCGGTCGGCGCCAGCATTAGCGCCACCATCACCATGTCCAGCGCGCTGATCGATTGCATCATCGCGACCAGGTCGGCGATGCCGGACGGGTTGCCGCTCTGGTTGCCCATCGCGGGTTGGCCCAGCGCGGTGGCGCTGGCAATCAACAGCAGCGCGCTCATGCTGCCCACCATCAGCAGCGACGACAGCAGGCCGACCGTAAACAGCACCAGGAACTTGGCCAGTACGATGGCGCTGCGCGGCACCGGCGCCAACAGCAGGGTTTCCAGCGTGCCCCGTTCCTTTTCCCCCGCGCCCAGGTCGATTGCCGGATACATGGCCGCCATCAGGCAGCCCATCAGCAACAGGTAGGGCAGCATGCCGCCCACCAGCGCGCCGACCTGCTCGCGCTGGCCGGCGGTCGAGTGTTCGTCGAGGCGGATCGGGTTCAGGGCAAAGCGCAATTGCTGCTGGTTCAGGTTCAGCGCCGACAGTGCGCTTTCGCGTAATGCCGCATTATGGGCTTCCACCACCGCTTGCACCCGCTTGCGGATCAGGTCGACCATCACCGCGCTGTTATAGTGCAGCACCACCACGGCCTGGCGCTGGCCGTCCAGGCGGTCGCGGTAGCCGCGCGGGATCACCAGCGCGAACTTGATCACATCCTGGTCGATCGCGTGGCGGATCTCCGCTTCACTGGCGAGCGGCACGGCGCGGAAGCCTTTTTCAGCGGCGAAGCGCTGCGCCAGCTCAGGCGCGTTTTCCTGGCCAAACACCGCGTATGGCAATTGCGCGCGGCGCGCCTTGTCGAACATGGTCGATGAAAAATAGCCGAAGGCGGCAAAGATCAGCGGCATCGCGAAGATCGGGATCAAGACCGTGAAAATAAACGTCTTGCGGTCGCGCGCCAGCTCCAGGATTTCTTTCAGGTAGATGGTCCACATATTAGGCCGCTTGCTGGTTGATCACGCTGACAAACGCATCGTACAGGTCGGCACTGCCGCCCAGATGGCGCAAGGCCTCGACCGTGCCGTTGAACTCGGTCTTGCCGCGGTTGATGATGCAGACCCGGTCGCACAGTTTTTCCACTTCGTGCAAATGGTGGGTGGAAAAGATCAGCGGCACCCGCAGCGCCTTGTAGCCGGCAATAAAGTCCAGCAGGATTTTTGCCGACATGACATCAAGTCCTGTGGTTGGTTCATCAAGGATCACCAGGCGCGGTTCGTGTACCACCGTGCGGGCAATCGCACACTTCTGTTTCATGCCGGTCGACAGCTGGTCGGCGCGCTTGTGCGCATAGTCGTGCATGCCGAGCAGCGTGAACAGTTCATCGCAGCGGCGCGCCAGGTAGGGCGCGCTCATGCCGTGCAGGCGGCCGAA
>JAIENA010000413.1 GCA_019751755.1 Burkholderiaceae bacterium
CGCGCTGCAGTTCCTGCAGGCGCGCAATCCGGACTGGGTGCGCCGGCCGTTCTATGCCAGGTTCGATCCGAACGCCAGCTGGATGGATGAGCTGGTGCCGGCCTTTGGCCGGGAACGCTTCTTCTTCGAGGACGACGAAGCGATGCCGCGCAAGGTGATTCCAATGGCCGCCGTGCGCGCCGACCCGGCGCAGGCCGGCGGCCCATGTGGTCACAGCCACGCCGCATGAGGCGCGTGCCATGGACCAGCAGCATGGCGGCGCGTCCGCCGCCCACGGGACCGCCTTGCAGATGGCCGGTGGCGGCGACTCTCCCGCCGCCGCCGGTGTTGTCGCGCCGCCGCCGCAATGGCAGCAATACGGCGTCCCCGCGTTTATCGGCCGCGTGCGCCTGCCCGGCACGCTGTCGCCGGCGGCGATGTTTTGCCTGGTGTTCGTGCCGTTCGCACTGGGCCACTTCATGTCCAGCCTGTTGCGCAATGTGAATGCGATCCTGGCGCCGCAACTGGTCGAGGCGCTGGGGCTGACGCCGGCGCAACTGGGCTTGCTGACCAGTGCGTATTTCTTCACGTTCGCCCTGGCGCAACTGCCGGTCGGCATGGCGCTGGACCGCTTCGGCCCGCGCCGGGTGCAGTGCTGCATGCTGTGGCTGGCCGTGCTGGGGGCGCTGGCGTTTGCCGGTAGCCGTGAATTCAACCAGTTGGTGATCGCCCGCGCCGTGATGGGTATCGGCCTGGCGGGCTGCTTTATGGCGGCCGTCAAAGCCGTGTCGACCTGGATTGCGCCCGCCAAGCTGCCTTCGGTGCAAGGCTACCTGATTGCCGTCGGCGGACTGGGCGCGGCCAGCGCCACCTTGCCGGTGAACCTGGCCTTGCACTACATGGACTGGCGCTGGCTGTTTATCGTGCTGGCGGCGGGCTGCGCCATCACCGCGCTCTTGATCTGGCTGTTGGCGCCGACCCCGCCCGCCACGCCACCGACACCGTTCAACCGGCGCATGCTGGTCGAGCTGTGCACGCACCCGGTGTTCCGCGCCACCGCCACGCTGATGCTATTGCCGCATGCCGTGTTTTTTGGTGTGCAAGGACTGTGGATCGCGCGCTGGCTGCACGATGTCGGCCGGTTTTCGCCGCAGGCGATCGCCTGGCTGCTGTACCTGGGCATGGCGGCGGTGGTGCTGGGGGCGGTTGCCACCGGCATGATCACGGAGTGGGCGGCACGGCGCGGCATGGCGCCGTTGTCGGTGGCGGCCTGCGGCATCACGCTGTTCGTGCTGGTGCAACTGGGGTTGGTGCTGGACTGGCGGCCTGGTTATGCGCAACTGGCGGTGCTGTTCACGCTGGCCGGCACCATCACCGGGATGGATTACGCGATCGTCGCACAAGCGATGCCGCCGGCACTGACGGGACGTGCGTCGACCTGCTTGAACCTGTTGATTTTCCTTGCCGCGTTTGGCGTGCAGGCCGGCTTCGGCCTGGTGGTGGGATGGTGGCAGCCGGACGCCTTGCAGCGCTATCCCGCCATCGCTTACCAGGTGGCGTTTGGCGTGCTGGTGCTGCTGCAATTGCCGGGATTATTGGCGTTCGCATGGCGCCGCCGGGCATCCGTTACAATATTGCCCTTACGTTGAAGGATATGTGATGAAACTGGTTCGTTACGGCCGCCCTGGCAAAGAAAAGCCCGGCCTGATTGATGATGAAGGCAAACTGCGCGACTTGTCCGGTGTGATCGATGACATCGGTCCCGAGCAATTGTCGGACAAGGCGTTGCGCAAGCTGTCCAAGATCGCGCAGGCAGATTTGCCACTGGTGCGCGGCAATCCCCGCTTCGGGGTGCCGGTCGCGAAAATCGGCAAGTTCATCGGCATTGGCCTGAACTATTACGACCACGCCGCCGAAATGGAATTGCCGATTCCGACCGAGCCGATCGTGTTCATGAAGGCGATCAGCTGCCTGTCCGGCCCGGACGATCCGGTCATGCTGCCCAAGGGCTCGAAGAAGACCGATTGGGAAGTGGAACTCGGTGTCATCATCGGCACCCGCGCGCGCCACGTCAGCGTCCAGGAAGCGGAGCAGTACATTGCCGGCTATTGCGTGGTCAACGACATCTCCGAGCGTGAATTCCAGTTGGAGCGCGGCTCCCAGTGGGACAAGGGCAAGGGCTGCGATACCTTTGGCCCGGTCGGCCCGTGGCTGGTGACGCGCGATGAAGTGTATTTCCCGGACAAGCTGGACCTGTACCTGGAACTGAACGGCAAGCGCATGCAGTCCGGCAGCACCGACAACATGATTTTCTCGGTGCCGCAGATCATCAGCTACCTGTCGCAATTCATGACCCTGGAACCGGGCGACGTGATCGCCACCGGCACGCCGCCCGGCGTGGGCAACGGCCGCAAGCCGAAGCGTTTCCTGAAGAAGGGCGACTTGATGCGTCTCGGTATCGCCGGTCTCGGTGAACAGCAGCAGGACGTGATCGCGTTCCAGCAATACTGATCACGGGTTAGGCGGCGCGCTTGCAGGCGTCGGCATGCGCCGCCACCCCGATGCTGCCGAGCGCCCGCTCCAGCGCATCCTGCAAACGTGACACGATTTCCGTCAGGTCCGCCTCGGTGGCGATAAACGGTGGCGCCAGCAGGATATGGTCGCCCCGTTCGCCATCGATGGTGCCGCCCATCGGGTACACCATCAGGCCACAGGCCATCGCTTGCGCGCGCACCGCTTCATGCAGCTTCAGGGCCGGCGCAAACGGCTCTTTGGTGTCGCGGTCGCGCACCAGTTCCAGCGCCCACAGCAACCCCCGGCCCCGGATATCGCCCACGTGCGGGTGCTGACCAAAGGCATCGCGCAGCATGCGGCGCAGCGCCGCGCCGCGCACAGTGACCGCGCCCAACAGACAATCGCGCTGGATCACGCGCTGCACCGCCAGCGCGGCGGCGGCGGCCACCGGGTGGCCGACATAGGTATGGCCATGCTGGAACACCCCGCTGCCGTTGCGCAGTCGCTGCACAATGGCATCGCGCGCCACCACCGCGCCGATCGGCTGGTAGCCGGCGCCCAGGCCTTTGCCCAGCGCCACCAGATCCGGCAACACATTTTCCTGTTCCACCGCATACAAGGTGCCGGTACGGCCCATGCCGCACATGACTTCATCGGCGATGAACAAGATGCCGTACTGGTCGCATAGCGCCCGCACGCCCTTGAAATAACCGGGCGTGGCGGGAATCGCGCCACCGGTGGCGCCGACCACCGTCTCGGCGCAAAAGCCGATCACGTTTTCCGGCCCGGCGGCCACGATGGCCGTTTCCAGTTCCGCCAGCAGTCCGGCCGTGTAATCGGCCACGCTCTGGCCTGCGGCGCGGTCGCGGTATTCATAGCACGGCGCCACGCGCGCCACGTCCATCAGCAGCGGCGCATACGGTTTGCGGCGGAAGGCATTGCCGCCCAGCGCCAGCGCGCCCAGCGTATTGCCGTGATAACTCTGGCGGCGCGCAATGAACAGGCGGCGCTGCGGCTGGCCGCATTCCACCATGTACTGGCGCGCCAGTTTCAGCGCGGTTTCCATGGCTTCCGATCCGCCCGACACCAGGTACACATGATCGAGGTCGCCCGGCGCGTCATAGGCGATGCGGGCCGCCAGTTCTTCCGCCGCATCGGTGGTGAAGAAGGCCGTGTGCGCATACGCCAGGCGGTCGATTTGCGCATGCATGGCGTCGATCACGTCGGGATGGCCATGGCCCAGCGACGACACGGCGGCGCCACCGCTGGCGTCGAGGTAGCTATTGCCCTTGCTGTCGCGGATGATGATGCCTTCGCCACTGACGGCGACAGGCGGCGTGCGGCGCAGGCTGCGGTGGATGATGTGGCTCATTGTGTCCCCTTATTGTTGGTAGGAAATTCGGACGATAGCCCGCGCCATCTTGCCGTCTTTTGATTTTTCTCTAGCGGTATGCGAATATGGCCCGATGACTGAACGCCTCGGCCCCATTCCCCAAGATCAACTGACGCCCTTACAACAGCAAGCCGCGCAATCCATCATCGACGGCCCGCGCGGCGCGCTGTACGGCCCCTTCGTTCCGCTGTTGCGCAGCCCGGAACTGATGGAGCATGCACAGCGGCTGGGCGAGTACCTGCGCTACCGCAGCGCGATCGGGACGCGGCTGTCGGAGTTGGCGATCCTGGTCACGGCGCGCCACTGGAACCAGCCGGTCGAATGGGCGATCCATGCGCCGATTGCGGCGCAGGAGGGGATTGCTGCGGAAGTGATCGACGCGATTGCGCACGGGCGCAGGCCGGACGGCATGGCCGGCGAGGACGCGGCGGTGGTGGATTTCTGCGTTGAACTACAGCGCGACAAGCGCGTCTCGGATGCCACCTATGCGGCGGCGCTGGCACACTTTGGTGAGCAGGGCGTGGTCGACTTGATGGGCTTGTGCGGCTATTACACGTTGCTGGCGATGGTCATGAATGGGGCGCGGACGGCGGCGCCGGTGTCAACTGCCGCGCCGCTGCCGGAACTACCGGCGGGCTAAGCCGCCGGCACTGCCAGGTACTGAGATTTACTTCAAAAATACTTTTTTCAGCCAGGCCGAAATGTGCGCTACTTCTTCCGCGCAGGCCGAGTGCTGCATCGGATAGTCGTGCCACTCGATCTGGTAGCCCAGTTGCGCCAGCAAGTCGCGCGAGGCGGTGGCGCGGCTGATCGGGATCACCGGGTCCATCGTGCCATGCACCATGAAGATCGGCGTGTCCTGGTTGGCGGCGGCGCGTTCGGCGGCGACCTTGTCGGCCAGCGGCACATAGCCGGACAGGCACATCAGGCCGGCCAGCTTGTCCGTATGGCGCAAGCCGGCTTGCAAGGTCATGGCGCAGCCTTGCGAAAAGCCGCCCAGCACAATGCGGCTGGCAGGAATGCCGCGCGCGATTTCACGGGCGATCAGCGCTTCGACCCGCGCTTGCGACTCGCGCAAGCCGCCTTCGTCTTCGCGCCGGGTGTTGGCATCCAGGCTCACGATGTCATACCAGGAGCGCATCACGTAACCGTTGTTGAGCGTGACCGGCTGCATCGGCGCATGCGGGAAGATAAAACGGATACCCGGCAAGCCGGTCAGGTCCAGCTCATTGACGATCGGCGCCCAGCCGTCACCGCTGTCGCCCAGGCCGTGCATCCAGATCACGGCCAGCTCAGGGTTGGCCGAGGTGTTGATTTCAATCGATTCCAGAACAGTCGTCATGTCAGGCTTGGTCCTTGTTGCGCAGGGCGGATTTCGGGCGGAAGGCCTGGCTCACCGCCGGGTTGGTTTCCATATACGGGCCGCCGATCAAATCGACGCAATACGGCACGGCGGCAAACACGCCACCGACCAGTTGCTTGCCGTCGGCGTCCTTCAGGCCTTCGAGGGTTTCCTTGATGGCTTTCGGCTGGCCGGGCAGGTTGATGATCAGGCTTGCGTGGTCGGGGGTCTCGCGGATCACCGCCACCTGGCGCGACAGGATCGCGGTCGGCACGAACGCCAGGCTGACCTGGCGCATCTGTTCGCCGAAGCCCGGCATTTCCTTGGTGGCAATCGCCAGCGTGGCTTCCGGCGTCACATCGCGCCGCGACGGCCCGGTGCCGCCGGTGGTCAGCACCAGGTGGCAGCGTGCGCTGTCCACCAGTTCCACCAGAGTCGCTTCGATTTGCGCACGCTCATCGGGAATCAAGCGCGTTTCAATCCGGAATGGCGTGGTCACGCAGGCCGCCAGCCAGTCCTGCAGCGCGGGAATACCCTGGTCCTGGTAGATCCCGCCGCTGGCGCGGTCGGAAATCGAGACCAGGCCAATCACCAGCGCGGCTTCAACTGCCGGCACTGGCGCCGGCGACGCATTACTCGTCATCGCCTTCACCATCGTCGGCGCTGTCGTCGTCGCTGGCCGCCTTGGCGTTTTTCGCCGCCAGGTCCTTCAGGATCTGGAAGATTTCACGGTAGGCCTTTGGTGGCTTGCTTTCCGCCTGCTCTTTACGGGCATTGCGGATCAGCGCGCGCAAGTGCTGCACGTCCAGTTCCGGGTGCTCGGACAGCAGCACGGTCAGCGCATTGTCGTCGGCCAGCAGTTTGTCGCGGCGGCGCTCCAGCGCGTGCAGCGCGGCGGTATCGGCCTTCGAGGCGCCGGTCCAGCCTGCGATGGTGCGGCGGATCACGGCGACTTCTTCCTCGTCCAGCGAGCGCATCTTTTTACCGACGAATTGCAGCGCGCGGCGGCGCCCTTCGTGGTCCTTGATGTTCTGGGTCTCCAGGATGACGTCCTTGACATCGTCCGGCATCTGCATGCGCTTGACGCGGTCGCGTGGCGCATTGACCAGTTCCGTGCCCAGATCTTGCAGCGCATCGGACTGGCGTTTCAGTTCGGTTTTAGACGGGCGCTCGTATTTTTCTTCGAATTCGGAGGAATTGAAGCCGACGGCGCCCCGGTTAGCATTTGGCATAATGACAAAAGGCCAGGCGTACCTGACCTGTAAAAACAGTAAACGACTGCTATGATACCTCCTTTATACGTTACCCCTGAAAAAAGCCACCTCATGAGCGATTCTTTCTTCACCCATAGCCAGGACCAGTTGAAACAGCTTGCACGCGATGTACTGCAATATGCGCGCGAGAAGGGCGGCACCGATGCGGCGGTGGAGATCAGCGAAGGCAGCGGTTTGTCGGTGTCGGTGCGCAAGAGCAAGATCGAGACGATCGAGCAAAACAAGGACAAAGGCCTGGGTGTGACGGTCTTTATTGGCCAAAAACGCGGCAATGCCAGCACCTCGGACTTTTCCGCCGCCTCGCTGCGCGCCACGGTGGAAGCGGCCTACAACATTGCCCGCTTCACGTCCGATGATGATTGCGCCGGCTTGCCCGATGACGACATGCTGGAAAAGAACCCGCGCGATTTGCAGTTGTTCTACCCATGGGATATCAGCACCGAGCAAGCGGTGGTGCTGGCGCAGCGCGCCGAAGCGGCCGCGTTTGCCGTCGATCCGCGCGTGACCAACAGCGAAGGCGCCGGCGTCCACGTGCAGCAATCGCATTTCGTGGCCGCCAATTCGCGTGGCTTTATCGGCGGCTATCCGTATTCGCGCCACACGATTTCGGTCGCGCCGATTGCCGGCAAGGGCGCAAAAATGCAGCGCGACGACTGGTACAGCTCGGTGCGCGACGCAAACAAGCTGGCGCAGCCGGAAGCCATCGGCCGCTATGCGGCGGAACGCGCGCTGGCGCGCCTGAACGCCCGCAAGCTCGATACCCGCACCTGCCCGGTGCTGTTCGAGGCGCCGCTGGCCGCCGGCCTGGTGGGCGCGCTGGTGCAAGCGACGTCCGGTGGCGCGTTGTACCGCAAATCGACCTTCCTGCTGGACAGCCTGGGCCAGGCGATCTTCCCGTCGCACATCCAGGTCAGCGAAGACCCGCATGTGATCGGCGCCGTCGGCTCGGCCCCGTTCGATGAAGAAGGCGTGCGCACCTCGGCGCGCGACGTGGTCAAGGACGGCGTGCTGCAAGGCTATTTCCTGTCGACCTATTCGGCCCGCAAGCTGGGCATGAAGACCACCGGCAATGCCGGCGGTTCGCACAACCTGTCGATGACGTCCAGCCTTACCCAACAGGATGACGATTTCGTTGGCATGCTGAAGAAAATGGGCACCGGCTTGCTGGTGACCGAATTGATGGGGCAGGGCACCAATTACGTGACGGGCGATTATTCGCGCGGCGCGTCCGGCTACTGGGTGGAAAACGGCGTAATCCAATATCCGGTGGAGGAAATCACCATTGCCGGCAACATGAAAGACATGTTCCAGGACATCGTCGCCGTCGGCACCGACGTGTTGGTGCGTGGCACCAAGCAGACCGGTTCGATCCTGATCGAGAAAATGGTGATCGCCGGGAATTGATCGGTTGCACGGCGTATGCTGCACGGCGCAATGATATTTTCATTGCAACCTTAAAGTTGTTTCCATACACTGTCTCGGGCAAAACACCACTGAGGAGACCAAAGTATGGAACGCCGTTCCTTTATAAAAAAGGCCGCAGTAGGCGCCGGCGCCGGGGCGATTGTCACACCGGCGATGGCGCAGTCGCTTCCCACCATTAACTGGCGCCTGGCGTCCAGTTTCCCGAAAACGCTGGACACCATTTATGGCGCGGCCGACACCTTCGTCAAGCGCGTTTCCCAGCTGACCGGCGGCAAATTCAATATCCGCGTATTCGCCGGCGGCGAAATCGTCCCCGGCCTGCAAGTGCTGGACGCGGTGCAGGCTGGCACCGTCGAGTGCGGCCACAGCGCGTCGTACTATTACTTTGGTAAAGACCCAACGTTCGCGTTTGACTGCGCGGTGCCGTTCGGCCTGACCTCGCGCCAGCATACCGCGTGGTTTGACCAGGGCGGCGGCCGCGAACTGACCCGTGAATTCTTCAAGGGCTACGGCGTCATCAATTTCCTCGGTGGTAACTCCGGCACGCAGATGGGCGGCTGGTTCCGCAAGGAGATCAAGTCGCTGGCCGACCTGAAGGGCACCAAGATGCGCATCGCCGGTTTCGCCGGCAAGGTGCAGGAGCGCCTGGGCATGGTGCCGCAGCAATTGGCCGGTGGCGACATCTATCCGGCGCTGGAAAAAGGCACGATCGACGCGGCGGAATGGGTTGGTCCTTACGACGATGAAAAGTTCGGCTTCTATAAAGTCGCGCCGTATTACTACTATCCGGGCTGGTGGGAAGCCGGCGCCTCGTTCTCGTTCTATGTCGGCTTGAAAGAATGGGAAAAACTGCCGAAGGAATACCAGGCCGCGATCGAAGTGGCGTCGTATGAGGCGCACGTGGTGATGCAGGCGGAATACGATGTGCGCAATCCGCAAGCGCTGGCCAGTCTGCAAAAGAAAGGCGTCAAACTGCGCCTGTTCCCGAAAGACATCATGGAAGCGAGCTACAAGACGGCGCAAGACGTGATGAACGAGGAAGCGGCGAAGAATGCGAAATTCGCCAAGATCTACGAGCCATGGAAACAGTTCCGCAAGGAGCAGAACCTGTGGGCGTCGGTGGCGGAATCAACGATGCAGAACTTCCTGATTTCGGCGGGACGCGGCGGCAAATAAGGCCGTAAATTAGTCAATCAAATGGGCCGGGTGATCCGGCTCATTTTCATTAAAACTTCATTTCCAGCAGCGCCCGCACCACCGCCGTAGTCGGCGTCAGCGTGGTATCGGCGTGCAAGCCGTCGGGCGTCATGAACGCGTTTTGTGCCACGTTGGTCTGGTGCAGCAGGTTCGAGGCCGACAAGCGCAATTGCGTCTTCGGCGAGAACTTCATCAGGCCATACCAGTCCAGGGTGCGCTTCGGCGCCGACCAGGCAAACTGTTTATCCGAGACCCGCACCGGGCCACCCGACTGGAAGCTGAAGCTGGCGCCGGTTGTCACGGGCAGGGAGTCCATCTTGTAATCAAAACCCACCGTCCCACTGACCGGCGTCTGGCCATCGAGGCGGTTGTTCGGGCCCGGCACGGTATCGAGTGTCGACCAGTTGCGCGCGATATTGGCGCGCACTTCAATGGCCGGTGCCGCCGGATACAGCGAACGCAATGGCAGCTTGGCTTCCAGTTCAATGCCATGGGTATTGGCGGTGCCGGCATTGACCGGGCGCGACACCCACAGGCGGTCGATCAGGTCGACGCGGTTGCGGATACTGTTGTCGATGCGGCGCAGGTAAGTGCTGGCCGTCAGCAGGCCGCCGGCCGGCAGGTAGTGTTCATAGGCCAGGTCCAGGCCCCAGGCCAGTTCCGGCTTCAACTGCGGATTGCCCGAGGAATCGGGCGAGGTTGACGAGTTGTTGTTGGACGCAAAGCGGCGCGGGATCAACTGGTTGACGCCGGGCGCCTTGTAGGTGCGCGACAGGCCCAGGCGCACCTGGTCGTTCTTGGTGTCCGGCAGCTTCCACAGGGTCTGGAACAAGGGGCTGAAGACGCTGGACTTGCTATCCACGGCGGCGTAGCCAGTGCCTTCGCTGGTGGTCTCGATGCCTTCCCAGCGCATGCCCAGGTAGACCGACCAGCGCTCCGTCACTTGCCATTCGTCCTGCGCATACAGCGCCAGGCGCTTGATGTCCGCGCTGTACACCTGGTTCAGGTTTTGCGCCTGCGGCGGCGCCGGTGGCGGCAGCAGATCCGTTTCGCGCTGGATGCGGTCTTCATCGCGGGTGCTCCAACCCAGATCCCAGCCGATGGCCAGCGCGTGATGCTCAATGATCGGCGTCGCATACTTGCCGGTGCTGGAATAGCCTTTTTCCGTCAAGGCCGATGTCACCAGACGGTCTATCGCCGATTGCATGCCCGGTGCATATTGCAGGCTGGGTGCGTCGGTGTCGCGCTTGTTATAGTTGACGCCGCCTTTGATTTCCAGCTTGGCGCCGGCGTCGAGCTTGCGGGTCCAGGTCAGGTCGCTGCGCGCCATGACGAAGTCGGAGCGCACGCCAAGGTCGGTACCCACGTAGCGCGCCAGCCGCTCGCCTTCTTGTTGGGTGAAGCGCTCCGTCACCGTGGTGCGGAACTGGTTGGCATTGATAAAGCTTTGCCACGTGACGATGTCGCCCGGTCCCAGGTTGACATTGACGCGCGGCGACAAGCCGAGGCCTTTGAAGACGCCGAGATTGGTCTGGTCGGCGCTGCGCAACTGGGTGCGTTTGCCGGCCAGGTTGAATTCTTCCTGTACCAGTTCGGACGGGCGGTTGAATTTGCCATAGGTGAAATTGCCGCCGATGGCGTAGGACATGATGCCGCTTTTGTCGGACAACTGGAAATTAGTATTGGTGCCGATCTTGCCGTTGTCGTCCTGCAAGCCGACTTTCAGTTCGCGCTGGGCGGTCTGCACCGCGCGCTTGAGCACAATGTTGATGCCGCCGGCAATCGCCTGGGTACTGAATTCCGCCGTGGCCGCGCGCATCACTTCAATCCGTTCGATCATGTCCGGCGCGATCGAATCGAGTGAAAAGCCCGGCGGCGCCGGTTCGCCGTTCAACAGGATTTGCGTATAGCCGGCGCCCAGGCCGCGCATGCGGATATCGCCACCGCGCCCCTGCACGCCGCCGATGGTCACGCCGGGCAGGCGCTTCAATACGTCGCCGATAGTGGTGTCACCGCTTTTCAGGATCTCTTCCTGTGTCACGACGATCTTGGTGGCGGTATCGTTGCGGCGCGCATCGTATGCCGTGGCCGCCCCTTTGATTTCCACTTGCTGGATCTTGTCTTCTTTCTTGGCCGCTGGTTGATCGGCGGCGTGCGCGTGCAGGACGCCGAGCAAGGCAGGCGTCGCCGCGAGCAGGCGCAGCAAGGCGGGGGAAGGGCGGGCGATAGGCTTCATATGGGGGGTAACGTCAGGAGGGGGAGAGCGGATTAGCGGGCGAAGCCCGCGTAATCCGCCATGCGGCAGCGCCGATGAATGATCAGGCGCGCAGCGATTGCAATACCGCTTGCAGGATATCAGCACCCAGGCGGGCGCTGCGGGCACCATCCCAGCCGACGGCCGGATCGGGATCGTTGGCGTTATCCTTGAACGGCATTTCCAGCGTCAGCGACAGGCAACCGAAGGCGTGCGTGATGTGCGGCGAACCCATGCTCAGGGTTTCCGGGGTAAATGGCGTCACGCCATAACCGTGCACGTCCTGGAAGTCCGGGCTGGCGATCTTGAAATCGTCAATAAAGCGCTGTTGCTGCGCCAACTCTTTGTCGCCGAAGGTTTCCAGCGATTCGGAACCGGCCACGAACACGTACGGCAGCCCTTCGTCGCCGTGGACGTCGAGGAACAGGTCGCAGCCGGTCTGCTTCATCTTGTTCAGCACCAGGAACACTTCCGGGCTGCGTTCCATGGTCGGGTTCATCCACTCGCGGTTCAGGTTGGCGCCGGCCGCGTTGGTGCGCAGGTTGCCGCGCACGGAGCCGTCCGGGTTCATGTTCGGCACCACGTAGAACACCGATTCTTTCAGCAACTGGCGGCCGTGCGGATTGGCGTCGTCCAACAGGGCATCGAGCATGCCTTCGACAAACCATTCCGCCATGGTTTCACCCGGGTGCTGGCGCGCGATGACCCAGACCTTCTTTTTGCCTTCGGCCGGTTCGCCGATCACCAGCAAGTTCATGTCGTGGCCATCGAGCGTCGAGCCCAGGTCTTCCATGCGCACGTGTGGCGACAGTTGCGCACTGTCGAGCAGGGCCAGGTGGCGTTCCCACGAATACGGCTCAAAGTACGCGTAGTACACGCTGTCGTATTCCGGGGTGTGCTCGATGGTCATGACCTGGCCGTCGAACGAGGTCGGTACGCGGAACCAGCTGCTGCGGTCATAGCTGGCCACGGCCTGGTAGTCGCGCCAGCCGTCCGGGTAAGCGGCCTGGCCGGCGTTCTTGAAATTGATGGTCAGCGGCGTCGCTTTGGCGCCCTGCACGCGGAAATAGAACCACTGAATGATGTCGGCGGCGGAATCCTTGCGGATGTTCAGATCGATCGCGGACGGGTCATCCGCGCGCAGAACCTCGATGGCGCCAGCATCGAATTGGTGGCTGATTTTGATAGGCATGGAAATCCTGGGTTGTTAAATGAAGCGTGGCCGATATGATAACCGCTTTGATCGGCGCTATACAGACGCCGGGATTGCAAGCTTGTCATTTCAGACATAAACTGTTTTCTTAATTCTAATATGTGACGATCGGAGATCCGTATGCAGCGTCGTTCCTTCCTGAAACAAGCCACGGCCGGCGCCGCTGTCAGCGCCACGCTGGCCGCCCCGGCGTTGGCGCAGGGCCCGGCCATCACGTGGCGCCTGGCGTCGAGCTTCCCGAAAACGCTGGACACGATCTACGGTTCGGCCGAGCGGTTTATCAAACGCGTGGCGGACTTGACGGGCGGCCGCTTCCAGATCCGCCAGTTCGCCGCCGGCGAAGTGGTGCCGGGTTTGCAGGTGATGGACGCGGTGCAGGCGGGCACGGTGGAAATGGGCCACACGCCGGCCTATTACTACTTCGGCAAGGACCCGACCTTCTGCTTTGATTGCGCGGTGCCGTTCGGCCTGACGTCGCGCCAGCAAACGGCCTGGTTCGATCAGGGGGGCGGGCGCGAACTGTTGCGCGAGTTCTATAAAGGCTACGGCATCATCAATTTCTTTGGCGGTAACACCGGCACGCAAATGGGCGGCTGGTATCGCAAGGAGATCAAGGGCGTGGCCGACATCAAAGGCATGAAAATCCGCATCGCCGGTTTCGCCGGCCGCGTGATGGAACGCATGGGCGCGGTGCCGCAACAAATCGCCGCCAGCGACGTCTATGCGGCGCTGGAAAAAGGCACCATCGACGCGGCCGAGTGGGTCGGTCCCTATGACGATGAAAAACTGGGCCTGGCCAAGGTCGCGCCGTATTACTACGCGCCGGGCTGGTGGGAGGCGGGGCCGCAATTGTCGTTCTATGTGAATTTAAAAGAGTGGGACAAGCTGCCGAAGGAATACCAGGCGGCGATTGAAGCGGCCAGCTATGAGTGCCATGTGGGGCTGCAAGCCGAATACGATGCGCGCAACCCAAAGGCGCTGGCCCGTCTGCAAAAGAGTGGCGCGAAAATCCGCACCTTCCCGAAAGACATCATGGATACCGCGTACCAGAACGCGGTGGCCGTGATGGAAGAGGAAGCCGCGAAGAACGCCAAGTTCAAGAAGATTTACGACCCGTGGAAGAAGTTCCGCCATGAGCAGAACCAGTGGGCGTCGGTGGCGGAATCGACGATGCAGAATTTCCTGATCAGTATGGGCCGGAAGTAAGGCGCTACATGGCCTCCGGCTTTGCCGGACCATGATTTCCCACGGTGTTGAAGGAGCGCTGATGCGTGTGAATAAAATGCTGCATCCACTGCGCGCGTTTGGCTTGTGCTGCCTGGCGTTGGCGCCGTTGCTGCTGACGCCCGCCGTGGCATGGGCCGATGTGGCAAGCGAGGATGTCGATCTGGTGTGCGATGAGGCAAAAAATTTGGCGGTGGTGCGCTTTTCCACCAGTTGGCAGGCGGCCACCGTGCCCCGCGTGCCAGCAGCGCTGGATCATGGCCTTGCCGACAGCTACGCGCCGAGCCTCACCGAATGCACCTTGGCTGACGGGACCATGATCCGGGTGCGCGGCGGTGTGGAACAAGCCTTTGGCTATGGCGAGGGCGGCGCCAATCCCCCCGCTTTCTTCAGCCTCTGGATCAACCAGCGCAAGGTCATCTCGCGCGAAGTATGGAAGCCGGGCTATGAAAAAACGATCACCAATCCGGCCATCTATGACGGTGCGCTGGTCACGGCAAAGCGCATCACCATTTGCGCCACCGCCGAAGGCAAGCCACAGCGCTGCAGCAGCCGGCCGCTGAATCTGGCGAAAGCACCGATCGACCGCGCCGAATATCCTTCCAGCCCACGCCAGCCGCCGGTTGGGCATATCTCGGTGATCGCCCAAGGTGCCAGCAATCAGCGCTTCTGTACCGACTATCTCAGCCGGATCAAGCCGGAGTTGAAAGACGCACTGAACGGCAGACAGACCTCGCTCTCGATTGACGACGAAACATTTACTGAACCGACGCGTCTTGAGCATGGTTGGATGCGGTCCGGCGTGGTCAACTTATTGCCCGGCGATACGCGGCGTCTGTTCATTTGGGAGAGCGACACGCATTATTTCGACGGCACCGTGATCGCCATCGCGCCGCCCTGGATGACGATTCGGGAGATCGTCGCAGCTTACCCGTTCGACGACATCGACAGTTGGCCCGGATCCCAGGCTCCGCCGGGTGTGACCTTGATTTCGGGTGGGCAGAAACAGCTCTATCCCGGTGTTTCATCGCGCTATGTGCATCAGGTGCCGCAGATGATTGATGGGGCCTTGTATTTCTTTGCCTACCCCACCAACAACAAGATGCGCCCGACCGCAGCGCTGGTCAAGCCCTTGGCTGGCGGCGGCTTCGTCACACTGTGCGCTTTTAATCGCACCGAGCCGCGTTACTGAGCAAGGCGTCCGCTGAGGCAATGGCGAGGCGCCCGGCCCGTTTCACGGCTCGGCCTTCACCACCTTCCCGCCCGCCATCACGAACTTCACGCGCTTGAGTTGCGTGACATCCTTCAGCGGATCAGCCTCCACCGCAATCAAGTCGGCGGCCTTGCCCGCCTCCAAGGTGCCCGCCAGCGCCGACACCCCCAGCAAATCGGCCGCATTGACGGTGGCGGCCTTGATCGCCTCCATCGGCGACATCCCATACTGCACCATCAATTCAAACTCATCGGCATTGCGGCCATGCTTGGACACGCCCGCATCGGTGCCGAAGGCAATTTTGACGCCCTTGGCGTGCGCGATTTTTAACGCCTTGCCGGTGATGCCGATGCGCCAGTCGATCTTGGCGCGCACTTCCGGTTCGTAGGCGTTCGGGTTGGCGGCGATGCGTTCCTTGTAGCCGTTGACGGTGGACAGCGTCGGCACGTAGTACGCGCCCGATTTCAGGAACAATTTAATGCCCTCGTCATCGAGCAGGGTGCCGTGTTCGATCGAGTCCGCGCCGGCCGCCAGCGCGAGGTTGATGCCGCCGTCGCCGTGCGCGTGCACCGCGACTTTTTTGCCATACAGGTGCGCGGTCTCGATCAGCGCCTTGGCTTCATCGTCAAACATCTGTTTCGCCAGGCCGGCGCCGACCCGGCTGTTGACGCCGCCGGTGGTGGCGATCTTGATCACATCGACGCCCCGGCCAATTTGCTTGCGCACGGCGCGGCGGCAGCTTTCAAGGCTGTCGCACAGGTTGTCCTCGGTGATGCCGTGCTGGACCCAGTCGGCATAACCGAGGCGGCCATCCATGTGGCCCGAGGTGGTGGAAATCGGCATGCCGGCATCGAGGATGCGCGGGCCTTGCACCCAACCCTTGTTGATGGCGTCGCGCAGCGCCAGCGTGATGCCGTCCGGCCCATCGCCCAGGTTGCGCACGGTGGTGAAGCCCGCGTTCAGGGTTTTGCGGGCATTCTGTTCCGCTTCATAGGCCCAGCTGGCGGCATTGGTGTTGACGTTGGCCAGCGCGCCTTCGGCGCCGGCGCGGTCGGAGACCAGGTGCACGTGGCTGTCGATCAGGCCCGGCAGCACGAAGCGGCTGCGCAAATCGACGATGGTCGCACCGGGATATTTATCGGCGCCCACGTGGCCGTCCAGCACCGCGCTGACTTTGCCGTTTTCGATCACCAGCGTGGCGGCGCCGCGCGGCGTTTGGCCGGGTTTGTCCAGCAGCTTGCCGGCTTGCACCAGGGTGACGGGCGCAGCCGTGGCGGCGGAGGCAAACAGCACAGTGGACAAGAGCAGGGCAAGGCGGGCGGGACGCGGCATGATAATTCTTTCGACGGAGCAAGAAAGCTCCGAGCTTAGCATGGGGTCCCGCCGTATAACGTGTCGAATTGTATCGACCAATTTACGCATGGATGCCGGGCCTTCAGGCCGGGCGTCCGCCATCCGGCGAGTTACTGCAAGCCGCCAAAGCGCTGATACAAGCTGCCATCGGCCTGCGGCGCTTCCGGATCTTCGCGCCGCAACACAGCCGTGATGTGCTCTTCGGCCGCCTGGTAGACGTGCAGGTACAGCGCGCGCGCCAAGTCATACGCTTTTGCGCCCGGCCATGGTTCCGGCAGCAATTCCATCGGCAATTGCGGATCGTGCAGCTGGACGCGGCGGTAGGCGTGCATCAGCAGCGTGCGGATCACGAACGCTTGTTCCGGCTGTGGCGCGGGGCCGGCTTTCAGCAGCGCCAGCAGCGGCTGGAACAGGGCTGTGAATTGTTCATAGCCGCTCATCACACCCGACAAGTCCCAGCCATCGGCCACCATGTCGCGCAGCGGCCGGGAAAAGCGTACGCCCGGCAAGTCGGCGCTCTGGCAGACAAACAGTTTATGTTGGGTGCCGGTGCGCACCAGCAATTCATCGAGGATTTCGCGGTCGCCGGCCGGGTGCGCGGCCAGGCCCGGGGCCAGGATGCTGTAACCCTGCCACAGCAACTCCTTGCGCAGGTTGCTGCGCTCGGATGCCGTCAGGCCGCTATTGGTGTGCATCACCAGCGTCCACTGGCCATCCCAGTGCGCGTGCAGCGGCGCATAAATGCGGCGGTAGGCGCGGGTGAAGCGGGCGATGGTGTCCGACGGCACCGCATAGGATGAGCGGCGGCCGTCGCGCTGCGAGGCCAGCCAGCCTTCTTGCGCCAGCCGGAACACCGAGGTGCGCACCAGCCGGTCATTGACGCCGAACGGCGCCAGTAATTCGATCAGGCTGCCTAGCCAGACTGTCCCGCCATGCGGCACGATACTGTCGCCGAAGATTGTCATGACCAGCGACTTGGAGCGGGGTGGGTCGGTGGCCAGGAAGTGCGCAATCCATTCGTTGCTGTTCAGGATGTTCATCTTGCAGTGCAATATATAAGGTCTCGTCAGGCAGGAGTTTACTTTGCTCTGGGTTCGGCGCAGCATTATTTTTCTTATATATCACCCCAGCGGCCCAACCAGCCATGTTGCGCGTTAACTGGATACATAAAAATGATTTGAGTCAAAAAATCTGTAGCCAACTGAAATTTTGTATCGTAATATTCAGCCATACCTTGATGAAGGAGACATGAGTCATGTACGCACAGATGGTGGAAACCGGTCTGAAGAAAGTCCAGACCAGCGACGACATGAGCGCGGAAGAACGCGAGTTTCAAGCGCGTATCGATGCCGGCGTGAAGATCGAAGCCAAAGACTGGATGCCCGAGGCTTACCGCAAGACCCTGATCCGGCAGATTTCGCAGCACGCACACTCGGAAATCGTTGGCCAATTGCCAGAGGGTAACTGGGTGACCCGGGCTCCGACCCTGAAACGCAAATCGATCTTGCTGGCCAAGATCCAGGATGAAGCCGGCCATGGCTTGTACCTGTACAGCGCGGCGGAAACGCTGGGCGTGTCGCGCGATGAATTGCTGGCGGCCCTGCACAGCGGCAAAGCCAAGTACTCGAGCATCTTTAATTACCCGACCCTGTCCTGGGCCGATATGGGTGCCATCGGCTGGCTGGTCGACGGTTCCGCCATCATCAACCAGATCCCGCTGTGCCGCTGCTCGTATGGCCCGTATGCGCGCGCCATGATCCGCGTCTGCAAGGAAGAATCGTTCCACGCGCGCCAGGGCTACGACATCATGATGTCGCTGGCCCAAGGCACGCCGGAGCAAAAAGCGATGGCGCAAGATGCGCTGAACCGCTGGTGGTGGCCGTCGTTGATGATGTTCGGCCCGTCCGACGCCGCCTCCGTCAACAGCGCGCAATCGGCGCAATGGCGCATCAAGCTGTTCTCCAATGACGAACTGCGCCAGCGCATGGTCGACCAGACCGTGCCGCAAGCCGAATACCTGGGCCTGACCGTGCCCGACCCTGACCTGAAATGGAACGCGGAACGTGGCAGCTACGATTTCGGCGAAATCGACTGGGAAGAATTCCATCAGGTTTTAAAAGGCAATGGTCCGTGCAACAAGGAGCGCCTGCGCACCCGCGTCAAAGCCTGGGACGATGGCGAGTGGTTCCGCGACGCGCTGAGCGCCTATGCAGATAAACAGGAATCTAAACAGGCTGCTGCCTGAGACCGAAGGTGTCAGGTAGTACTGATCAAAGGCTGCGGCTTAAGGAGATAAAGTTATGAGTAAAGAATGGCCATTGTG
>JAIENA010000043.1 GCA_019751755.1 Burkholderiaceae bacterium
CAAACTGCCGGTCCACGAAAATGGCTGGCTGAACGTGATATCGCCGCTGCTGATGCTGTCGTCCACTTGCAGCAGCAGGCTGCTGGTATTGAAGCGCGACAACTTGGCGGTTGGGATGTTGAGCACGCCCGCTGTTTCATTGACCGCGCCCACATCGATGGAATTTTTCGACACCAGGCCGATGGTGGGCGCTGTGATGTTCTGGTTCGCGCTGAGGAAACCGGTGGATAGCACGACGCTGTTGGCTGACGTCAGCGCGCCATCGAGCGTGATGCGCGAGGTGGCGGTGTCACCGCTGGTGACCACCAGCACGCCATTGGTGGTCAGATTGCCCAGCACATTGATATCGGCATCGCCCTGTGCCACGATATTGAGGGTGCCGCTCGGGTGCGACGACGCCACGTTCAGCGCACCGACTTCGATGTCCGGGCTGCCCGTCACGCCATGGTTTGTCAGCGTAATCGAGCCGGTGGTATTGAAACGCTGGATTTCCGCTTCCGTCAGCGCCAGGATATTGGTGGAATCAGCCTCGGTGCCGCCCAGGTGCACCGCCTGGCTGGTGCTGCGCGCGATCGTGGTGATGCCGCCGGCGCCGGCATTGATGGTGCCCTGCAAGTCCATGTTATCGCCACGCAGGATCACCAGGCCGCCGGCGCTGGAAATGACCGTGCTGCTGCCGGTCGCAATGCCATTGAGGTAATTCGATTCCAGCGTAATGGCGCCGCCATTGGTGCTCATATTGCCGGCGATGGTCAGTGCGCCGGACGAACTGGTCGCCTGGATGATGCCACTGCCGCTGGCACTCACCGCCCCGGTGGTCAAGGTTTGCGCCGCCAGCGAGATATTGCTGGCGGCCGATGCCGTCACCGCACCGCTGATGGCGTTCGAGGCGTGGTTCAGCGTGATGCTGCCGGCCGGCGCCGAGGCGGTCAACGAGGCGGCCGTGATGGCGCTGGACTGTGTAATCGAGCCGTTGGTGGCGCTCAGCACCAGCGGCGCATTGGCATTGCTGATGGTGTTGTTGATGGCGATATTGTTTTGCGCCAACAAGGTCAGGCTGTTGGCACTGCTCCAGGCGATGGCGCCGGTGACGGTCAGGTTGCCTGCCGCCGCCGCGCTGCTGGCGGTGCTGACGGTGATGTTGTTGCTGCTCAGGGCCGAGATCAGGCGGCCGGTGTCGAGATCACTGTCGGTGCTGCTGCCGGTTTCCGCGAAGACGTTGCCCGTCACCTGGACATTGCTGCCGCCCGATGGCGATCCCGAAATAATCGTGATATTGGTCGGGTCCAGCAGTAGTTGCCCGGTTTTTCCGAACGGCGCGCGGGTGTCGGCATGGCCCTGCATATCCAGGTAGTGGCCGGAGGTTTCAATCAAGCCGCCATCGCCGCCGTGCGCCCCGCCCCGGGCAAACAGGCTGCCATAGACGCGCGTGGCATTGTCGCCCCATGCAATGATGCGCCCGCCGTTGCCGTTGTCGAGCGCGTTCGAGCGCACCTGCACCTGCGCGCCGATATAGGTTTGCTGCGCATTCGGCACCGACGCATCCTGGCCCTGGTAGCCGCCACCGATCAGGATTTGCCCGCCGCCGGACTGCCCGCTGGCGTCCACCTGCGCATCGTCCATCAAGCCGACGCGCTGGCCCAGCAACCGGATGTCGCCGCCCTGCCCGGCGCTGTTGACGGCGCTGGTAATGGAGCCTTTTTCCAGCAAGGTGGTGCCGGACGCTTTCAGGACAATCTTGCCGTTCTCACCGCGCACCGCGCTGTCGGCGCTGACCTTGCCGCGCTGGTTGACCAGCGCGCCATAAATGCCAACCCGCCCGCCCGCAGCCAGCACCTGCCCCAGGTTCAGCGCCTGGCCGTCCGGCGCCGACACCACCACGTGCACCGAAGGATCGCTGGAGTCGACCAGCTGCACCGTGTGCCCCGCCGCCAGCACCACCTCGCCTTGCGGCGAGGTGATCACGCCGCTATTGTCGACGCTGGCGCCGACCAGGAACACGCGCCCGCCGCCCGGCGTGACGATCACCCCTTCGTTGGACACCTTGCCGGCGCCGACACCGCTAAAGCGCTGGCGACCGGCCAGAAAATCGGTGTCCGACAGCGCCAGCGACGATGCCACCAGCCCCTGCACATCGACCCGCGCATCGCGGCCGAACAGGACCCCGTTCGGGTTGATCAGGTAGACGTGGCCATTCGATTGCAGCGCGCCGAGGATGCGGCTGGGGTCTTGCCCGGTGATGCGGTTCAAGACGCGGCTGTCGGCGTTTTGCTGGATAAAGCGCGTGATCTCATTGGGCGCGATAGAAAAACTTTGCCAGTTGATGATCGCGTTGGGGCTATTGGTGATGGAAAACAGGTTGCCGCTTTGCTGGAAGCTGGCCTGTCCGGCGATCACTTGCGGGGCGGTCGGGTTGGCGGATGCGGAGGTATAGCAGGCGGCGATCAGGACAACGAGCACTTTGCGGCGCAGTCCATGATGGACGGGATGGAGATTCATCAGCTTGTGCTCCTTGTTTGCTGTGGCGGGATCACCAGCGCATGCCGAGTCGCACGTGCAGGCGGTTCTTGTCTTCTTGCGGCACGATGCTGGAGCGGATCACGCGGCCGTAGTCCACTTGCAGATCGACGTTTTTATAGATAGTCATGCGCACGCCGACGCCGATGCTGCGCACCGTGTTGCTGCGCAACTCGCCGGGCAAGTCGCGGTTGCTGCGGAAATAGCCTTTGTCGTAAAACACCAGCGCCCGGCAGCGCCAGCGCACATAGGCGCCGCACCATTCCGGCGAATACAGTTCCAGGTGCGCCGCCAGGCCGCTGTCGCGCGCCAGCGCGCGGTCGTTGAAGCCGCGCACCAGCAAGCCGCCACCGGCGCCGCCGGCGCCAAACTGTTCGCCCGGCAATAACACGTCGCTGGTATATTGGCCCCGCAGCCCGGCCCGGACCTGGAAGTCGCTCGGCAAGTCGCGGGTCAGTTGTCCGGCCAGCCGCAAGATACTGTAATGGGGGCTGGCGCCGGGCCGCAGGCGGGCAATGTCATCCTGGTGGCCGCGCGGGGCGCCGATATTGTGCAGCCAGGTGACAGATCCGCTCACAGTGCCCTCGTCCAAGGTCCAGTTGCCGCTGAGATTCACGCTCAAGGGCGCGACGGTGACGTCATTGCCCGGTTCCACTTCCTGCAATGGCCCGTTGGCCCGATAGCCGCGCACATCGGCACCCAGGCTGAGGCGCGACTCATAGCCGCCGCCGGACGCCAGCATCCGGTGCCAACGCACCCCGAGCGCCGCCCCGTTACCAGGACCGTCCCACAGCCGGCGATCGCCGTCGGCCATGCCGCTGATATTGCCCACCGGGTGCGCGGCGCCGCTCAACCGGCCCGGCCAGCCTGCCCCGCCGGGGCCGCCCGGCGCGCCAAAACCGGCGCTTGCCTGCGACCAGCTGCCATAAAGATCGAGCGTATCGCCGGCCACAGGAAGGGAGTAACCTAGCTGGACCCCGGCGCGCACCTTGCTGTCGCTGTGATCCAAGAACGCCGCACCGGTCGGGCCGGCCTTGTCATCGCCTGGCGCATCGGCCAGGGTGGTGGTGGCGGCTGGGGCGGCGTGTACAGCACCCGCCGCAACGGCGAAGGCCGTTGCCGCCAGCATGTGCACAATACGACACCTCATGATGCCTCCGGACAGCAGCGCAACCACCGCCGGCAGCCATCTGACCATTTGGCTGTTAAGAAATGGTTGTTACTTTAAGTTTAGTCCGATTTGGCATTGTCGTCCGCAATTTTCGGGCCGCTTGATGCAGGCGGGCGACACTTTCGGCGCAGACTGGATTGGCGCACTGCGCGTCATCCGGCTGGCGTCGCGGCGCTGCCGGCATTGGCGGATGACGCCTGCGGCTATTAAGTCACTCCGGCAGGAGTGACGCCCGTACGATGGGGCCAAGGGCGGATTGGCCGGCCCTGGCCGGCTAATCCGTCCTACTTGGTTTCAAACTTGGTCACGCCGTCCCAATCCTCACCCGGCGGCTGTTCGCGGTAGATCGCGATGCGTTCCAGGTACAGCGTGTACAGGCCGCGGGGATGGGCCGCATTGAGGGATTCCAGCAGGGCCTGGGCGGCATCCCACTGTTGCCGGCGCACCAGCGCCAGCGCATCGTTCCAGCGCGTGATTTCGGCGCGGTCGCTTTCCGATAATTCCTTGTCCAGGGCAACCGGCTCAAAAATCGCCACCGGTTCGTTTTTGCCCTTGACCTTCACCAGGTCCAGTTCGCGGTAGGCGAATTCGCTGGCGGCGTGGCGCGTGACTTCGCCCACGCAAATGCCGACGCCATACACCTTGGTGATGCCTTCCAGGCGCGAACCCAGATTCACGGCGTCGCCCATCACGGTGTAGGCGCGGCGGATTTCCGACCCCATGTCGCCGACGTGCATCGGGCCCGAATTCAAGCCGATGCCGATTTTCAGTTCCGGCCAGCCGCGCTTGATAAAGTCGTCATTGAGTTTATGGGCACTTTCCTGCATTTTCAGCGCGGTGGCCACACCCCGGCTGGCGTGGTCGGGAAACGCCACCGGCGCGCCCCAGAACGCCATCACGGCGTCGCCGATGTACTTGTCGAGCGTGCCCCGGTAATAATCGCGGATATCCTTGGACATCGCGGTCAGGTAAATATTGATGTATTCGCGCAGCTGTTTCGGCGTCAGGCCTTCGGAAATCGTGGTGAAGCCGCGCACGTCGACAAACAGCACCGTCAGTTCGCGGCTTTCGCCATCCATGTTGTACTTGGCCGGATCTTCCGCCATTTCCGCCACCAGTTCCGGCGCCACGTATTCGCCGAAACGCGACACCAGCGCCTGGCCACGCCGCACTTCGAAGAAGTAGCCCCAGGCGACGTTGAAAACAAACAGCACGGCGCCCAGCAGCAGGATCACGGCCACTTTCAGCACCGTGTCGAATTGGCTGTACATATAGAAATTCACGGCGGCGGCGGCCCCCAGCACCGCCAGCGACAGCAGCACCGACCACAGTGGCGACAGCGCGGGCAAGGCGAACGCCAGCACCAGACCGACCATCAGCGTCAACATCAACTCCATCACAAACGCATCGGCCGGACGCACCTTGAACTGATCGTCGAGGATCGATTTGATGATATTGGCGTGGATTTCCACCCCCGGATATTCGGCACTGACGGGGGTGGCCCGCAAGTCGTTCAAACCCGGCGCCGTGGTGCCGACCAGAACGATGGCGCCTTCCAGTACGTCCTGCGGCACCGTGCCCCGGATGACATCGACTGCCGACACGTAGCGGAAAGCGCCGCCATCCGGTCCGCCCTTGCCACGGAATTGCACCGTGGTGGTCAAGGCTTCGCCCACCGGGATCAGGCGATTGCCTTCCGGTGTGAACATGGCGATCTTGTCCACGCCGCCGGCCGCCTTCTGGCTGTCCGACAGCGTATCGACCGTGTCCTCGAAAATCGGGTTGATCGCCGTCGCCCCCGTGGCGACCGCCACGGTTGCCAGCGACAGCGTGGTGTAATACCCCTTGCCCACCTTTTGCAGCAACGCCGTGCTGCGCACCACGCCATCGGGATCGGTCACCACGCTAAAACTGCCGGCAGTGGCGGCGGCTTCCTGCAAACGCTCGATATTGGCTTCGAATCCGACTGTCTGAATCGCCGTCAATTCGCGTCCGTTGAGAACCTCTTCGGTAAATGCGGGCGCCGGCAACACGCCCTTGGTTTGCGTGCCGGACAGGTTATAGCCCAGCACCACCGGTTGGTCTTTCATGGCGGCCGCCAGCAAGCCGTCATAATCCATCTGCTGCTCCAGACGCTGCAACTGGCCGGTGAGCCCGGGCACCTGCTTCAACTCATTTTGCGCCAGCTTTTGCAGCACACCGTAGCCGGAACTGGTATCGGGTTCCGGGAACGAGACGTCGAAACCGATCACCCGGACTTTGTATTTTTCCGTCAACTGGCGCACCAGGTCCGCCACGTGGTTACGGCTCCACGGAAAGCGCCCCACTTCGGTCAGGCTCTTGCTGTCGATATCGACAATCACCACCTGCGGGTCGAGCTCGGGCTTTTCCAGCCGCATGCGCAAGTCGGCCACCGAGGTTTCCATCCGGTCCAGCGTTTCCGACGGCAAATAATTGATCAGGTAGGCGCACGCCAGCAGCGTCAGCACCAGGCCCATCAGCCAGCGCTGATAATACTTTTGCAGCGCCTTGACTGCCTTGTCCGCAAATCCGGAAATTTTCAGGGACACGCCGGTTCCTTAGCAGTCAGTCAGGGGGTATAGCCGGGGATCTTCGATTCGTCGATGAAGTCGCGCTGCCGTTCATCGACGTTTTGCTGCGCGAACGCCAAGTACACTTTTTGCCGCACGAAGATGTCGAACAAGTCCGGGTCGATGTGGCCGTTCAGGCTGAAGTTGCCAAGGATGCGCAGCGCTTCCGACATCATCTTGCCCTTCTTGTAGGGCCGGTCGCGCGCCATCAGCGCCTCGAAGATGTCGGCGATCGCCATGATGCGCGCCTGCACCGACATTTGATCCTTGGTCAGGCCGCGCGGATAACCCTTGCCATCCATGCGCTCGTGGTGCCCGCCCGCATATTCCGGCACGTTTTGCAAATGCTTCGGCCACGGCAGCGACTCCAGCATGCGGATCGTCATGACGATATGGTTGTTGATTTCCTTGCGCTCCGGATCGGTCAAGGTGCCGAAGCGGATGGTGAGATTATCGACTTCTTCGCGGGTCAGGAAATCCTGTTCCTCGCGCACGAACGGCGGCTCTTCGCCGCCCGGCTCCTTCTTCTGGATGACCGGCCCCAGCCAGCGCACTGTCGCCAACTGACGCACCCGTTCCTGGTCTTCCGCTTTCATGCCCTCGCCGCCGATATTGGCCATGCGCAAGAACTGGCGGTCCGCTTCGATCCGCGCCAGTTCCTCTGCCAACTGGGCGTCGATGGCGGCATGGTCGCCGCCGGCCAGCTTGGCTTTCAGGGCGCGGATTTCGGCGTCGCGCATCAGCACTTCAAACCGCGTCGACACCATGTGAATGCGGTCGAAAATGGTTTCCAGCTTGGTCGCTTTATCGACCACATGGACCGGCGTGGTGATCTTGCCGCAATCGTGCAGCAAGCCGGCCAGCCACAATTCCTTGCGGTCGGCGTCGGTCATGCGGAAGTCGGCCAGCGGGCCACTGTCGGCGTTGTGCACCGCCTCGGCCAGCATCATCGTCAATTCCGGCACGAACTGGCAGTGGCGGCCGGTGTACGGCGACTTTTCATCGATGCCGATGTTGATCAGATTGACCAGCGACTCCAGCAATTTTTCCAGCTGCAGGATCAGGCGCTGGTTGGTGATGGCCACCGCCGCCTGGGCCGCCAGCGCTTCAATAAAACGCTGGTCGGTCGGCGTGAAGGCCAGGATCGCGCCGCTGACCGGGTCTTTGGCGTTAATCAGTTGCAACACCCCGACCAGCTCCCCTTCGTGGTCGGCCATCGGCACGGTCAGGAACGATTGCGAATGGTAGCCGCGCTGCTGGTCGAACATGCGCATGCCGGAAAAATTGAACACGTCGGCCTGGTAGACGTCCTCGATATTGACCGACAAGCGGAAGTTGGCGGAATACGCCGCCACCGACGCCAGATTTTTGTCGCCATACTCGTCATACAGCGGCACGGCGGGGATATCGATCTTGTCGCCATGCGCGCCGCCCTGGCGGATGCCCAGCGTGTCGTTGACGGAAATGTGGAAGCACAGGCTGCGGCCGTCGTCGCTGGGCCGGTACAGCGTGCCGCCGTCGGCGTGGGTCATGCTTTTGGCCACCATCAAGATGCGCTCAAGCAGCTCGTCCGTATTGTAGCTGGCGCCCAGCGCCACGCTCAATTCGGTCAGCTGGTCCAGCCTCTGCGCAATTTGGATATGGTTCAGCTCTTGCATGGTTTAATTTGATGCCCAGACGTAATTATTGACAGTTTAGCTCCCGTGCCGCCCGCTGTACAATGGAATTACCGTTATACCCCCATTGCCGTGTCCGAGTGGCGGGTTGTACTTCAAATTCGCAACTTTTGGCCCAGATTTCATGAAAAAAAGGCTATCATCGGTCTTGACTGTCACTTGCCTGTTCAACCATGAAGATGAAGCTGAGCAAGTGCGGGACAATAAGAACGGTTAGGGGCTTAGAGCATGAAATTCAAATTTTGGGGGGTTCGGGGTTCCATTCCCTCTCCCGGACCACGCACCGCGCGTTACGGTGGCAATACCACCTGTATCGAAGTGCGCAGTGATGACGACACCCTGATTGTGATTGACGGCGGCACCGGCATTTTCGCGCTGGCGCAGTCCCTGATCGCGCAAAAAAAAGTACCGGTCCACGCCAACATTTTCATCACGCATAGCCACTGGGATCACATCCACGGCCTGCCGTTTTTCACGCCGCTGTTCATCAAGGGCAGCCGCGTACGCCTGCACGGCACCACCGACCCGGACACCGGCAATGGCATCGAGCATGTGATGGGCGTGCAATTACAAAACAGTTATTTCCCCGTCAGCGAAACGCAGATGGATGCCACCATTGAATACCGCACCCTGGGTCTGGGTGAAGCCATCATGGTGGGCGATGCGCAAGTGAGCAATGTGGTGATGAACCACCCGGTCATCGACCTGGGCTACCGCATCGAATGCCATGGCAAATCGGTGTTTTTCACGGGTGACCATGAGCCGCACTACAACATTTATCCGGAAGACCATCCCGACCATGCGTCGTACCAGCTGCATATCGAGGAACGGACGCGCGCGATTGAAGACATGGTGCGCGGCGTCACCGCGCTGATCGTAGACTGCTCCTACACGCGCGAAGAATATCCGGCCAAGCAGGGCTGGGGCCACGGCACCTTTGATTCCGCGCTGGCGATGGCGATCAAGGCCGGCGCCAAGCGGCTGTACTGCACGCACCACGAACCCACCCGCAGCGACGACGAACTCGAAGCCGTGTTCGCGGAAGTGATGGAACGCCACGCCGCCATCCTCCCGGAAGGCTTGCAGGTCTTCCTGGCCTACGAGGGACTGGAAGTGGAACTATAAGGAAACTGATGAACGACGCCGGCCATTCCAGTCAAAAACCCAGCGAGGTTGACCTGCGGTTGGCGTTCTTCAGAAAGCTCCATGCGGTAACCACCAAGATCCACGCCACCAACAACCTCGATGAAATCATGCTCGACCTGGGCATGGAATTCTGTGACCTGTTCAATTGCGACCGCTTCACGCTGTACGCGATGGACCATGAGAAGGATTACATCGTCTCCAAGGTCAAGACCGGGCTGACCACCTTTCGCGACCTGAAACTGGCCGTCACGCCGCACTCGATTGCCGGCTACGTGGCACTGACCCACAAAACCGTCAACATCACCGACGTCTATGATGAAAACGAATTAAAGCGGCTGTCGCCGGACTTGCGCTTCCAGCAGGGCGTCGACCAGCGCACCGGCTACCGCACGCGCGAAATGCTGGTGGCGCCGTTGGTTTCGGTGCAGTCGAAGGAATTGCTGGGCGTGGTCCAGTTCATCAACAACCGCGAAGGCGGCTCGTTTTCGCAAATCGCGCTCGATGGCGTCAAGGAATTGTGCGACACGCTGTCGGTGGCGCTCAGCCAGCGCATGAAGCCGCCGCAATATGTGCGCACCAAATATGACGGACTGGTATCGGACGCCGTGATTTCCACCGCCGACCTGGAAATGGCCACGCGCACCGCGCGCAAGAACGATGTGCCGGTCGAGGAAGTGCTGCTCAAGGACATGCACGTCAAGCTGCCGGTGCTGGGGCAAGCCCTGGCGCGCCATTTCAACGTGCCGTACGAACCCTATAAAGGCGACCGCATCAAGCCGGTCGACTTGCTGCGCAACCTGAAGCGCCAGTATGTTGAAGAGTGCTGGTGGCTGCCGCTGGAAGAAAGCAAGGATGGCTTGCTGGTGCTGGCGACCGACCCGGAACAGGTGGCCAATACCCGCATCGTCAACCAGATCTTCCCGCGCTCGAAAATCGTCTACCGCGTCACCACCAACCTGGAATTCGAACAGACCGTCGACCAGTTTTATGGCGCCGCCAGCGACAGCGGCACGGTCGGCGAATTGCTGTCCGGCCTGGACGAGCAGGATGACGAGGGCGGCGAACCGGAACAGGTGTCGGAAGCGGTCGAAAACGAACTGGTCAAGCTGGTCAACAAGATCATCATCGACGCCTACCGCCAGGGCGTCTCGGACATCCACATCGAACCACTGCCGGGCAAGGGCAAGACCGGGGTGCGCTTCCGCAAAGATGGCTCGCTGGTGCCGTACATCGAAATCCCGCACGCGTACCGCAGCGCGCTGGTGGCGCGCATCAAGATCATGTGCGACCTCGACATCTCCGAGCGCCGCAAGCCGCAGGACGGCAAGATCAAGTTCAAGAAGTATGGCCCGCTCGACATTGAATTGCGGGTCGCCACCATCCCGTCCACCGGCGGCGTGGAAGACATCGTACTGCGGATCCTGGCCGCCGGCGAACCGATCCCGCTCGACAAGCTGGGCGTGTTGCCGTTCAACCTGGACCGGCTGCGCTCGGCGATAGAAAAGCCGTACGGCCTGTTCTTCGTGTGCGGCCCGACCGGCTCCGGCAAGACCACCACGCTGCACTCGGTGCTGCATTACCTGAACACGCCGGACACGAAAATCTGGACCGCCGAAGACCCGGTCGAAATCACGCAAAAAGGCTTGCGCCAGGTGCAGGTCAACCGCAAGGCCGGACTCGACTTCGCCACCGTGATGCGGGCGTTCCTGCGGGCCGACCCGGACATCATCATGGTCGGTGAAATGCGCGACAAGGAAACCGTCGGCATGGGCATCGAAGCGTCACTGACCGGCCACCTGGTGTTTGCCACCCTGCACACCAACAGCGCGCCGGAATCGATCGTGCGGCTGCTCGACATGGGCATGGACCCGTTCAACTTTGCCGACGCGCTGCTGGGCGTCCTGGCCCAGCGCCTGGCCAAGCGGCTGTGCGGCAACTGCAAGCAGGCCTACCACCCGTCCGAGATCGAACTGGAATTGCTGCTGACCGAGTTTTGCGAGGAATTGCAGAATACGGAGCACTTCAAAAAAGACGCCAAGGCCGGCCGCGCCGCCGTCCTCAAAGGCTGGCGCGAACGCTATGCCGACAAGGACGGCAAGTTCACCCTGTACCGCGCGGTCGGTTGCGACGAATGCAACCGGGGCTACAAGGGCCGGGTCGGCCTGCACGAGCTGATGCTGGGCACCGACAAGGTCAAAAAACTGTTGCAGGAACACGCCCGCGTGGCCCAGTTGCTGGCGTGCGCGCTGGAAGACGGCATGCTGACGCTGAAAATGGATGGCATAGAAAAAGTGCTGCTCGGAATTACCGACATCAAGATGGTGCGGGCGGTCTGCATCAAGTAAGCCGACGGCATAACTGCCACCCGCAGGACTGCTGCGGTCGCGCTGATTACGGCAAGCGCAGCGCCACCAGCTTCCAGGCCGCCAGACCGTCGCGCCGCAGCACCATGGTGACCGGTTCGCTGTCGTCACCCTGCTTGCGCACCGACACCAAGAAGTGGTTCATACCCTCATAGCCCAGCGTGGTTTCAGCCCTGGCCTCGGCTGGCGCGCCGCCACCCTGGCCGTGACCGTTGCCGGTCAGCGCAGGCGGGTTGCCCTTCATTATTTCCGCAATCGCTTGTGGCGTGACCAACCGGTCGACCATCGGGTTGATCAGCATCGCGCCCAGCGCCGCGCCCATGGCAGCTAGCGGATTATCGCTGGCGCGCGCGTTGCCGGTGATTTTCGCGTTCAGCGTGCCCTTCAGGTTTTCCTTCACGGTGGCGAAATCAATATAGCCGGACAGGCGCTGCGCATCGCGCGCTTGGGCCGCGCTGCGCATGCCGTTGACAGCCAGGTACGGCGTGGCGTACAACCACGCGCCGGCCGCCAGCACGATGGCGGGGATGGCCAATTTCAGGAGGCGCGTCATTCGTGGTTGATTAAGGGCTTTTCAAAACAGGCCGAATCATGGCTGCCCATGTAGCGACCAAAGTTCGGGATCAGGCGGTAGCCATGTCGCTCGTAAAACGTCACCGCGCGGGTATTGACGATGCGCGTCGACAAGCGGATCACATGGTAACCCAGCGCCTCGGCTTCCTGCTCCAGCGCCGCCAACAGGGCGGCGCCCACGCCGCTGCCCCCCAGCGCGGCATACATGCGTTTGATTTCCGCCGCGGCGCCCTCCAGCGGACGCAGTGCGCCACAGCCGACCGCCCTGCCCTTGTCGTCGCGCGCCACCAGGAAACGCGAACGCGGCACCCGTACATCATCCGGCCCAAACGACGACAGACCGCTGTCGCCGGTCATGGCGGCCAGCACGGCCGACAATTCCGCCATCAGCCGCACCGCGTCGGGCGACGCCGGATCTTCCGCCGCGATCACCAATTTCCCTGCCGAGTTACCCATTTAATCTCCTGGAGGACGGCTGCCGAACCGCTGCGCCAGCACGGCGCACACCATCAGCTGGATTTGATGGAACAGCATCAGCGGCAAAATCACCATGCCCAGCGACGAGGTGGCAAACAGCACTTTGGCCATCGGCACACCGGACGCCAGGCTTTTCTTGGACCCGCAAAACACGATCGTGATGGTATCTTCACGCGAAAAGCCGAGCCGGCGGCTGACCGTCCCCGTCAGCCACAGCACCACCGCCAGCAGCACACAGCACACCAGCAGCAGGCTGGCCAACGTTGGCCCGCTCAGCTTGCTCCAAATACCTTCGCTGACCGCGTCGGAAAACGCGGTATACACCACCAGCAAGATCGAGCCCTGGTCGACATATTTCAAGACCGGCTTGTGGCGATCGACCCAGGCGCCGATCCAGCCCCGCAGCAACTGGCCGGCGATAAACGGCAGCAGCAACTGGACCACAATGGCCAGCACCGCATCGAGCGCGGAGCGTCCCGCCGCGCCCTGCATGACAAAGGCCGACACCAACAGCGGGGTCAAAAAGATGCCGGCGAAATTCGATGCCGAGGCGCTGCAAATGGCGGCCGGCACATTGCCCCGGCCCATCGCGGTAAAGGCGATCGACGACTGCACGGTGGACGGCAGCATGCACAGGAACAGCATGCCCATTGCCAGCTCGGGCGTCAGCATGGCGCGCATCAGCGGCGTCATTAACAGGCCCAATAGCGGGAACAGCACGAACGTGAAACACAGCACGGTCAGATGCAGGCGCCAGTGCGTCATACCGGCGACGATGGCTTCGCGCGGCAGCTTGGCGCCATGCAGGAAAAACAAGGCGCCGATGGCAACGGCGGTGATATCGCCAAACACGACCGCGACCTGGCCGGTGCAAGGGGCCACGGTGGCAATGGCAACGGTGGCCAGCAGGGCCAGCGTGAAGGAATCCGGCTTGATCCGGCTCAAAAGGGAAGCAGACATGCCGCCATTGTAGCAGCCAAGAAAAAAAGGGAGCCGAAGCTCCCTTTTTGATCTCCGGATGCCCGGCCTGACCCATTACATGATGTGACGACCGACCCACCACGCGATCGCCGCCACAAAGGCGGAGGCGGGAATGGTGAAGACCCAGGCCCACACGATGTTGCCGGCGACACCCCAACGCACCGCCGACAAGCGCTGCGACGAGCCCACGCCGACGATCGCGCCGGTGATGGTGTGCGTGGTCGAGACCGGTACACCCCAGAACGAGGCCATCAGCAAGGTGATGGCGCCACCGGTCTCGGCACAGAAGCCACCCACAGGTTTGAGCTTGGTGATTTTCTGGCCCATGGTTTTCACGATACGCCAGCCGCCGAACAGCGTGCCGAACGAAATCGCGCCATAGCAGGCAATGATGACCCAGTCCGGCGGCGCTTTCGCATCGGCGGCCACGTGGCCCGAAGCGATCAGCAGCATCCAGATAATGCCCATGGTTTTTTGCGCGTCATTGCCGCCGTGGCCCAGGCTGTAGCTGGCCGCCGACACCAGTTGCAGGCGGCGGAACCAGGTATCGACCTTGCGCGGCGTGGAACGGACGAACATCCAGGACACCGCCAGCATGATCACCGAGCCGAGCACGAAGCCCAGCAGCGGCGCCACCACGATGAAGGTGACGGTCTTGATCAGGCCGCCGGAGATCAGCGCGCCGGTGCCGGACTTGGCCACCGCCGCGCCCACCAGGCCACCGATCAGCGCGTGCGACGACGACGATGGAATGCCGTAGTACCACGTAATCAGGTTCCAGACGATGGCCCCGACCAGCGCCCCGAAGATCACATAGTGGTCCACCACGGCGGGGTCGATGGTGCCTTTACCGATGGTGGTCGCGACTTTCAGGCCGACCACGAAGATCGCGACAAAGTTGAAAAAGGCTGCCATGGCCACGGCCGACTGCGGCTTCAATACGCCCGTCGACACGACGGTCGCGATCGCATTGGCGGCGTCGTGGAAGCCATTCATGAAGTCAAACACCAGCGCCAGGAAGATCAGGATCGATAGCGCGTAGATGCTTATTTCCAGAGTTTGCATGAAATATTCTTTTGGGTTAAGCGGGCGTTACGCGTTTTCGACGATGATGCCTTCGATGATGTTGGCCACATCTTCGCAGCGGTCCGTCACCGTTTCCAGGATTTCGTAAATGGCTTTCATCTTGATCAGGTTGCGCACGTCCGGTTCGTCACGGAACAGCTTGGACATGGCGGCGCGCATCACATGGTCGGCATCCGATTCCAGGCGATCGATCTCTTCGCAAATGCTGACGATCTGGCGCGAGTTATCCATGTTGTGCAGCAGGGCCACGGCTTCCTTGACCTTCTCGGTGCAGGCCAGCGCCAGTTCGGCCAGGCGCTTCGCTTCCGGCGTCACCGAGTGCAGGTCGTACAGCGACACGGTCTGGCCGGCGTCTTCCATCAAGTCCAGGATGTCGTCCATCTTGGTGATCAGCTTGTGGATATCGTCGCGGTCGATCGGGGTGATGAACGTTTTGTGCAGCAGGTCGACCACGGTGTAGGTAATTTTGTCAGCCTGCTTTTCGATGCCTTCAATCGCATGTACGCGATTCTCCAGGTCGTCGAAGTTGGTCATCAGGGCAACCATTTCCTTGGAGCCTTTGACGCACAGTTCGGCGTGCTGGTTGAACAGGTCAAAAAACTTGCCCTCGGTGGGCATCAAGCGTCCAAACATTTCATTCTCCATTCAGGGACATCAGTACTACGGACAGCCGCCATGGGAGGCGGCCGGCGGGGTATTGCGGGGATAAGTTCAGGTAATTCAGTGGCCCGGATCAGTCGCCCTGATACGTGCTCAAGCTACCGCTGTAATTGCCAAATTTGGTATACATGCCGCGCCAGGTCAAACGTATCGCGCCAATCGGGCCATTCCGCTGCTTACCGATAATGATTTCAGCGGTGCCTTTTTCCGGTGAGTCCGGGTTATACACTTCATCGCGGTACAGGAAGATGATGACGTCCGCATCCTGCTCAATAGCGCCCGATTCACGCAAGTCCGACATCACGGGGCGCTTGTTGGGACGCTGTTCCAGCGAGCGGTTCAACTGCGACAGCGCGATCAGCGGGCAGTGCAATTCTTTGGCCAGGCCCTTGAGCGAGCGCGAGATTTCAGAAATCTCGGCCGCGCGGTTGTCGCCCGCCTTGGAACCTTGCATCAGCTGCAGGTAGTCGACGATGATCAGGCCCAGCTTGCCGCACTGGCGCGACAGGCGACGCGCGCGGGCGCGCATTTCAATCGGGTTCAATGCCGGCGTTTCATCGATGAACACTTGCGCATCATTCATCTTCTGGATCGCCATGGTCAGGCGCGGCCAGTCTTCATCGATCAGCTTGCCGGTGCGCAGGCGGTGCTGATCGAGCTCACCAACCGAACCCAGCATACGCATGGCCAGCTGGGCGCCGCCCATCTCCATCGAGAAGATCGCCACCGGCAAGCCGGCTTCAATCGCGACATTTTCACCGATATTGACCGAGAAGGCGGTCTTGCCCATCGACGGACGGCCGGCGACAATCACCAGGTCGCCCGGCTGCAGGCCGGAGGTCATCTTGTCGAGGTCGGCAAAGCCGGTCGGCACCCCGGTGATTTCACTGGAATTGTCACGGCTGTACAGTTCGTCGATGCGCTCGACCACCTGGGTCAGCAACGGCTGCACCGGCAACCAGCCGACGGCGCCACGGGCGCCCTGCTCGGCAATGGCGAAAATCTTGGATTCCGCCTCGTCCAGCATTTGCTTGACTTCCTTGCCTTGCGGGTTGAACGCATCGCCGGAAATCTGGTCCGCCACGGTCACCAGCTTGCGCAAGATGCCGCGGTCGCGCACGATTTCGGCATAGCGGCGGATGTTGGCGGCGGACGGCGTGTTTTGCGCCATCGCGTTCAGGTACGCGAGGCCGCCGATATCGTCCTGCTTGCCCAACATCGTCATCGCCTCAAACACGGTAATGACGTCGGCCGGCTTGGACGAGTTGATCAGGCGCACCACCTGCTCGTAAATGATGCGGTGGTCATAGCGGTAAAAATCATCCGCGCTGAGCAAATCCGCGATACGGTCAAACGCGGCATTGTCGCGCAGCAGGCCGCCAATAACGGACTGTTCCGCCTCGATCGAATGCGGCGGAATGCGTAGCGAATCTACCTGGGGATCGGATGCTGGGGTGTTCATGGTCGCGAATTATACCTGCTAACAGTTGCGCATTTCACGTTAAAAAACCACAACTGGGCTTGGTTGGTTGCAATAAAAAAGCCGGGACTAGCCCGGCTTTTCTATTTATACAACAAGTCTACCTTTAATATTCCCTTGGGGAAATATTAAGCAGCTTCGCCAACGACGGCGACGGTCACGTCGACCACCACGTCGGTGTGCAGCGCGACGGACACAGCGTGCTCGCCGGTGACTTTCAGCGGGCCGTTCGGCATGCGAACAGCTGCTTTTTCAACAGCGAAACCTGCTTTGGTCAGGGCTTCAGCGATGTCGAAGTTGGTCACGGAACCGAACAGACGGCCGTCAACGCCCGATTTCTGCGATACGGTCACGGTCATGCCGTTCAGCTTTTCGCCTTGAGCTTGGGCAGCGGCCAGCTTAACAGCAGCAGCTTTTTCCAGTTCGGCGCGCTTGGCTTCGAATTCAGCCACAGCAGCGGTGGTCGCACGGCGAGCCAGCTTTTGTGGGATCAGGAAGTTACGTGCGTAGCCGTCTTTGACTTTCACCACGTCGCCCAGGTTGCCGACGTTGACAACTTTTTCCAACAGAATGATTTGCATATTATTCTCCAGATTCTATCGACTGCCGCAATTAAGCGTTGTGCAGGTCGGTGTACGGCAGCAGGGCCAGGTAGCGAGCGCGTTTGATCGCGGTATCAACTTGACGCTGGTAGTGTGCTTTGGTGCCGGTCAGGCGTGCTGGCATGATTTTGCCGTTTTCCTGAACGAAATCTTTCAGAGTGTCTACGTCTTTGTAGTCCACTTGCTCAACGTTAGCGGCGGTGAAGCGGCAGAATTTCTTACGCTTGAACAGCGGGTTTTGCTGTTTGCGTTTTTCTTTCAGCTTGAGCTTGTTTTTGTCGAACTTTTTACCGAATGCCATTTTAGGCTCCTGTATCTAATAAACGAAAATCAATGATGTGAAACACCAGGCTTTTGCTATTGCGGCTTTTCTTGGCCAGAAACCCTTTGAACTGGTACAACCCGCCGAGCGGCGCCTGGTTGAACCGGCTTGAAATCTCACCCGCTGCAACAGCGGCAATTTCAAACTCGGCCAGGCGCTGTATGCCGGCTTCCGTCTGCTGCGAACTGTGCTGCAACGTGGCATTCACAATCGGCAGTCCTGCGGGGGTGTAACGGACCAGATCCCTTTCGGTGATGAGGGCCGTGACAACGAGCTGGTTATCCAGTGTGGTTCCTGATCAGTACTTAGGCGGCAGCGGCAGCCTGTGCTTCGGCGCGATGGCTCTTGGCCGCGTCTTCACGTTGTACCGATTTCATCATCGGCGAAGGAGCGGTTTCCGCTTTCTTCATTTTCACGGTCAGGTGACGCAGCACGGCATCATTGAATTTGAAGGCGGTTTCCAACTCGACCAGGGTCTCGTTGTCGCATTCGATGTTCAGGCAGATGTAGTGTGCTTTAGCCAGTTTCTGGATCGAGTAAGCCATTTGACGGCGGCCCCAATCTTCCACGCGATGTACGTTACCGCCGCGCGAGGTCACGCTGGCTTTGTAACGTTCGATCATCGCAGGAACTTGCTCGCTTTGGTCCGGGTGGACGATAAATACGATTTCATAGTGACGCATGAAAACTCCCTTAAGGACTGTGATAAGTGCCCACCCCGGCGTCAAGACGGGTGTGGGAAGAGGTAAGCCGATGATTATAGCCTGCTTTCTGAGCAACCGCAACATCCCGCCGCGCCGCGCATGGTGGCGCCATGGTGCGTCACCATGAAAATAATTTGTTCCGCACAGCGAAAAACCCTTGCAATAGCATTCGCACTGTACAAAAATACAGACTGTCTATATCCACAGCCTTTAAAGCTCCCGCATCATGATCAAGCTCACCGCACGCCAGGAACAAATTCTCAACCTGATCAAGGATGCCATCGACAACACCGGCTTCCCTCCGACCCGCGCGGAAATCGCGGCGGAGCTGGGCTTCAAGTCCGCCAATGCGGCCGAGGAACATTTGCAGGCGCTGGCGCGCAAAGGCGCGATTGAAATTGCCGCCGGCACCTCGCGCGGCATCCGCCTGCTGGGCGCCCACGCGGAAGCGGCGCGCGCAGCCGCCGGCGCGGCCGCC
>JAIENA010000363.1 GCA_019751755.1 Burkholderiaceae bacterium
TGTCAAATGGACATAGTTTCTTGGCATTGCAGCACCTTACAGCAAATGGGTGTTGCACTTGGTTTTTGAGAACGCCACTCTATAATGGCGACTCCCTCCCGTCATTGCAGATCCATGGCCTTCCAAAAAGAACCCCCTCATACGCACGGCACCGGCGCGAGCAGTGCCGTGGTGCTGGTGAATCTCGGCACGCCGGATGCGCCGACCCGCTCCGCCGTGCGGCGCTACCTGAAGCAATTCCTGTCGGATCCGCGCGTGGTGGAAATTCCACGCGCGATCTGGTGGTGCATCCTGAACCTGATCATCCTGCCCTTCCGTTCCGGCAAGTCGGCCAAGAAATATGCGTCGATCTGGACTGAAGAAGGGTCGCCGCTGAAAATTCACACGCAAAAGCAGGCCCAACTGCTGCGCGGCGCCTTGGGCGAACGGGGCCACCGCGATGTGACCGTGGCGATGGCGATGCGCTATGGTTCGCCCTCGCTGCCCGATGTGCTGGCGCGCCTGAAAGCCGACGGCATCACCCGCATCGTGGTGCTGCCGGCCTATCCGCAATATTCCGGCACCACCACCGGCTCGATCTACGACGCCGTGTTCGACCACTATCAAACGGTGCGCAATGTGCCGGAGTTGCGCATGGTGCGCAATTACCACGATGACGACGGCTATATCGACGCCCTGAAAAAAACCGTGCTGGCGCACTGGGAAGCCAATGGGCGCGGCGATAAACTGGTGATGAGTTTTCATGGCGTACCCAAGCGCACCTTGTTGCTGGGCGACCCCTACCACTGTGAGTGCTACAAGACGGCGCGCCTGCTGGCCGCCAAATTGAAATTGAAGGACGACGACTATCTGGTCACGTTCCAGTCCCGCTTCGGTAAGGCGGAGTGGTTGCAGCCGTATACCGCGCCCACCGTGCAGGCGCTGGCGCAACAGGGTGTGCGCCGCGTCGACGTGATCTGCCCCGGCTTTACCAGTGATTGCCTGGAAACGCTGGAAGAAATCGCGATGGAGGTGCGTCACGATTTCCTGTCGGCAGGTGGCAAGGAATTCCATTACATCCCGTGCCTGAATGAATCGCCGGCATGGATCGCGGCCTTGGCCGAGTTTGCCGAACATCAAATGATCGGCTGGCCGACCATGGTGACCGGTGCGCAGCAGGACAGCGTCAAGAAAGACCTGGAAAAAGCCCGCGCCGCCGCCCTCAAGCTTGGCGCAGAAAATTAACAACGATTGTTAGCACTTGCCGCCGGTGAGTGCCAGCCTGTTAAAATATCCGCTTCGCAGGACTTGCCAAACTGACGTCATGCGTCGGTTACCGTGGACGCCGGGGGGAAAGACCCCTTGAAATGCAAGGTTATAGCCCCATTTGGTGCCCGTGCCGCAAGCAGTAACATCAAACAAACACGATTTGTAGGAGTCTTTTAGATGCAAGATCAGGAAAATCAAACGGTCCCTAATCCAGAGGTGAACCAGGCCCAGGCCGAATCGACTCCCGCCGACGCCCAGGCAGACGCCACCCCATCGCTGGAACAGCAACTGGCCAGCACCGAAGCGCGTCTGGCTGAAATGCATGAAGCATTCATGCGCGCCAAAGCGGAAGGTGAGAACATCCGTCGCCGCGCCCAGGAAGACGTGGCCAAGGCACACAAATTCGCTGTTGAAAGCTTTGCCGAAGCTATGTTGCCAGTACGGGACAGCCTGGAAATGGCGCTGAAAGTGGAAACCCCATCGCTGGAATCGCTGAAGGAAGGCGTTGAAATGACGCTGAAACAGCTGAGCTCGGCCTTCGAGCGCAACCGCCTGCTGGAAATCCTGCCGGCCCAGGGCGAGAAACTGGACCCGAATAAACACCAGGCTGTATCGGTCGTTCCGGCCGACCAGGAAGCGAATACCGTTGTGACGGTATTGCAAAAAGGTTACATGATTGCCGACCGCCTGCTGCGTCCGGCCATCGTGACTGCCGCGCAAGCAAAATAAGCGTCCAGCGTCACTTAAACGCTTGAAATCACACGGCAATTCCCAATATACGCTACAACAGAAACTTCGCTTACAAGGAAAATAAATCATGGGCAAAATCATCGGTATCGACCTCGGCACGACCAACTCTTGCGTTTCCATCATGGAAAACGGTCAGCCAAAAGTGATTGAAAACGCGGAAGGCGCGCGTACCACGCCTTCGATCATTGCTTATCAGGAAGACGGTGAAATCCTGGTTGGCGCGCCGGCCAAACGCCAGGCGGTCACCAACCCGAAAAACACGCTGTACGCGGTAAAACGCCTGATCGGCCGTAAGTTTGAAGAAAAAGAAGTTCAAAAAGACATCTCGCTGATGCCGTACGAAATCACCAAAGCCGACAACGGCGATGCGTGGATCGGCGTGCGCGACAAGAAACTGGCGCCACCGCAAATTTCCGCGGAAGTGCTGCGCAAGATGAAGAAAACCGCCGAAGACTACCTGGGTGAAGAAGTCACCGAGGCCGTGATCACCGTGCCGGCTTACTTCAATGACTCGCAGCGTCAGGCCACCAAAGACGCCGGCCGTATCGCTGGCCTGGAAGTCAAGCGCATCATCAACGAACCAACCGCCGCCGCACTGGCATTCGGCCTGGACAAGACCGACAAGGGCGACCGCAAGATCGCCGTGTACGACTTGGGTGGCGGTACGTTCGACGTGTCGATCATTGAAATCGCCGACGTCGATGGCGAAAAGCAGTTCGAAGTGCTGTCGACCAACGGCGACACCTTCCTGGGCGGCGAAGACTTCGACCAGCGCGTGATCGACTACATCATCGACGAATTCAAGAAGATCAACGGCCTGGACCTGAAAAAAGATCCAATCGCCCTGCAGCGCATCAAGGCTTCGGCCGAGCGCGCGAAGATCGAACTGTCGTCGTCGCAGCAGACTGAAATCAACGAGCCGTACATCGCCATGGCGAACGGTGCGCCAGTCCACTTGAACCTGAAGATCACCCGCGCCAAGCTGGAATCGCTGGTGGAAGAACTGATCAACGCCACCATCGAACCATGCCGCACCGCCATCAAGGATGCCGGCGTCAAGGTCTCGGACATCGATGACATCATTCTGGTCGGCGGTATGACCCGTATGCCGAAGGTGCAGGAAAAGGTCAAAGAATTCTTCGGCAAGGATCCACGCAAGGACGTGAACCCGGACGAAGCCGTGGCCGTGGGCGCCGCGATTCAGGGTTCGGTGCTGTCGGGCGACCGCAAAGACTTGCTGCTGTTGGACGTGACGCCACTGTCGCTGGGTATCGAAACCCTGGGCGGCGTGATGACCAAGATGATCCACAAGAACACCACGATTCCGACCAAGTTCTCGCAAGTGTTCTCGACCGCGGACGACAACCAGCCTGCGGTGACCATCAAGGTCTACCAGGGCGAGCGTGAAATCGCCGCCGGCAACAAGGGCCTGGGCGAATTCAACCTGGAAGGCATTCCACCAGCGGCACGCGGTACGCCACAGATCGAAGTGACCTTCGACATCGACGCCAACGGCATTTTGCACGTGGGCGCGAAAGACAAGGCCACCGGCAAGGAAAACAAGATCACCATCAAGGCCAACTCGGGCTTGTCGGAAGATGAAATCCAGAAGATGGTCAAGGACGCCGAGCTGAACGCGGAAGAAGACAAGAAGCTGAAAGAACTGGCTGAGTCCCGCAACCAGGCCGACTCGCTGGTGCACTCGACCCGTAAATCGCTGACCGAATACGGCGACAAGCTGGACGGCGGCGAGAAGGAAAAAATCGAAGCGGCCATCACCGATCTGGAAGCTTCGATCAAGACCGGTGACAAGGCGGACATCGACGCCAAAGTGGCGGCGCTGTCGACCGCTTCGCAAAAGCTGGGCGAAAAGATGTACGCTGACATGCAGGCGCAGCAAGCGGCTGCCGGCGGCGCGGATGCTGGCGCGCAACCAGGCGCCGGTGCGCAGGGCGGCGAAGCGAAAAAAGACGACGACGTGGTTGACGCTGACTTCAAAGAAGTCAAAGACAGCAAGTAATCAGTTTGTGTAGGGCGGGCCTCCGGGTTCGCCGATGCCGAGCCGAGTTCCTTTTCAGGCCGGCTCGGCTTTTTCGCATAATCAGTACATCGGTAAGTTAGACAACTTGGGTGCCGGACCTTAGGGCCGGGCAGCCACATATCAGGCCTAGAACATGGCAAAGCGTGATTTTTACGAGATTCTCGGGGTCGCAAAGAATGCGGCCGAAGACGAGATCAAGAAAGCCTATCGCAAACTCGCGATGAAATACCATCCGGACCGCAACCCGGATAGCAAAGAATCGGAAGAGAAGTTCAAAGAGGTCAAAGAGGCCTACGAGATGCTGACCAATCCGGAAAAGCGCGAGGCTTATGACCGCTACGGCCATGCCGGGGTTGACCCGAACATGGGTGGCGGCGGTGGCGCCGGCTTTGGCGGGGCCGGTTTCGGCGATGCGTTTGGCGACATTTTTGGCGATATCTTTGGCGGTGGCCGTGGCGGCCGCAGTGCCGGTCCGCAAGTCTACCGTGGCGCCGATTTACGCTACAACCTGGAGATTACGCTGGAGCAGGCGGCTAATGGTTTCGACACCACTATCCGCGTGCCCTCGTGGGACAAGTGCGACACCTGCCACGGCTCCGGCGCCAAGCCGGGCACGTCGCCGGTCACGTGCTCGACCTGCGGCGGCCACGGCCAGGTGCGCATGCAGCAGGGTTTCTTCAGCATCCAGCAGACTTGCCCCAAGTGCCACGGCACCGGCAAGATCATTACCGACCCGTGCTCGCCGTGCGGCGGTGCGGGCCGGATCAAGCGCAACAAGACGCTGGAAGTGAAGATCCCGGTCGGTATCGACAACGGCATGCGGATCCGTTCGTCCGGCAACGGCGAACCGGGCACCAATGGTGGACCACCGGGCGACCTGTATGTGGAAATCCACATCAAGCAGCACCAGGTGTTCCAGCGCGAAGGCGACGACCTGCATTGCGAAATGCCGATCTCGTTTGCCCGTGCCGCGCTGGGTGGTGAAATCGAAGTGCCGACGCTGTCCGGCAAAGTCGCTTTCACGATTCCGGAAGGTACCCAGTCGGGCAAGACGTTCCGCCTGAAGGGCAAAGGCATCAAGGGTGTGCGTTCCGGTTATCCGGGCGACCTGTTCTGCCACGTGGCGGTCGAAACGCCGGTCAAGCTGACCGACAAGCAAAAAGACTTGCTGCGCGACTTTGAACAATCGATGACCGAAGGCGGCGCCAAGCATTCGCCGCAATCGAAAACGTGGCGCGACAAGGTCAAAGACTTCTTTGAATAAGTGGGATCAGTCAGCACCGATGAGTCATCGGCCTGATTGAGGTACCATAGCGGCGAATCCCCGGACCGCCTGTTGCTTTACCGGCAACAGGCGGTTTTTTGCGCGCCCGTACATCACCGGTGCGTAAGAGCCGATCCATGCATCGTATATGAGAGGACATATATCAATGAGCGACATCAACACGACTTCCCCACTGGCCAACCTGCTGGAGAATAACCGCGCCTGGGCGCACTTGAAGGTTCAGCACGACCCGAATTATTTCAAGGACCTGACCCAGGTGACGCCGGAATACCTGTGGATCGGCTGCTCGGACAGCCGCGTTCCCGCGAATGAACTGCTGGGCCTGCCACCAGGCAAAGTGTTCGTGCACCGTAATATCGCCAACGTGGTGGTGCACACCGACTTGAACTGCCTGTCGGTGCTGCAATTCGCGATCGAACAAATGAAGGTCAAGCACGTCATCATCGTCGGCCACTATGGCTGCAAAGGGGTGCACGCCGCCATGACCAATACCCGTGTCGGCCTGGCCGACAACTGGCTGCGCCACGTGCAGGACGTGCACCAAAAGCATGAGCGCTACCTGGGCGCCGTGCTGCCGGAAGGCGCGCGCGCCGACCGCCTGGTCGAGCTGAACGTGATGGAGCAGGTGGTCAACGTGTGCTCGACCACGATCGTGCAAGATGCCTGGACCCGTGGCCAGGAACTGACCGTGCACGGCTGGGTCTATGGCCTGCAAGACGGCCACCTGCGCGACCAGCTGGCCGTGTCGAGCCTGGAGCAGCTGGCGCCGGCGCAGCAACAGCGCCTGTCGCTGTACGCTGAAATCGAAAGATAAACGGTTCCTGCGCGCTGCGGCGCGCATGTGCCCAAGCCCGTTGCCGCGATGCGGTGACGGGCTTTTTTGTTACAGAAACGCATATCAATAGCCGATAAGCTTCGTTTTCCAACTGGGGCGGCACGCTTAGACTGGTGGCACACCACTGCAAGGATCAGTTTATGTCCGCCGTCTTCACCACGTTCGAACTCCAGGTTTTTGACGCGCCGCTGGGCGCGGAAGTGATTGGACTGGATTTGTCGCAACCGCTGTCCAACACCGATTTCCAGCGCTTGCACCGCGCCCATCTCGACCACCACGTGCTGGTGTTCCGCGACCAGCGCATCACGCCGGCCCAGCAAGTGGCGTTCAGCCGCCGCTGGGGGCCGTTGCAAATCCATGTGCTGCGCAATTTCCAGTTGGCCGACCATCCCGAAGTGCTGGTGGTGTCGAACATTCTGGAACATGGCCAGCCGATCGGGCTGGGCGATGCGGGCCACTTCTGGCATTCGGATTTGTCATACAAGGAAAAGCCGAGCCTGGGTTCGCTGCTGCACGCGCAGGAATTGCCGGAGCAGGGCGGCGACACGCTGTTCGCCAATATGCACCTGGCCTATGACACGCTGCCGCCGGCGTTGCTCCGCGCCGTGCAGGGCTTGCGCGCCGAGCACAGTTATCTCGCGCAATATGAAGAACTGCGCGCCCGCAACCCGTATCGCCCGGCGCTGACGCAGGCGCAGATCGACGAAGTGCGGCCCGTCACGCACCCGGTGGTGCGGGTGCATCCCGAGACCGGTCGCCGCGCGCTGTTTGTCAGCGAACATTTCACCACACGCATCATCGGCATTCCGAAAGATGAAAGCTGCGCCTTGCTGGCCGAACTGTTTGAACACAGTGAAAAGCCGGAACACATTTACCGCCACCGCTGGCAGCCGCATGACATGGTGTTCTGGGACAACCGCTCGCTGATGCACCTGGCGGCCGGCTGCCCCGCGCACCTGCGGCGCAAGCTGTACCGCACCACCATCGAAGGCGACATCCCTTTCTGAATCAACGGAGTATTGCATGAACCTCAAACGTACCGCTGGTGCATTGGCCGCCGCCGCGCTGGCCCTGGCCACGATTCCCGCGCATGCCGAAGGGCGCCTGCGCATTGCCGAACAATATGGCGTGACTTACCTGTTGCTCAATATCGCGCAAGACCAGAAACTGATCGAGAAACACGGCCGCCAGCAAGGCCTCGACATCAAGGTCGAATGGACCCAGATTTCCGGCGGCCCTGCCGCCAATGATGCGCTGTTGTCCGGCGCGGTCGATGTGGTGGGCGCTGGTGTCGGGCCGCTGCTGACGATCTGGGACCGCACCACCGGCAAGCAAAACGTCAAGGGCGTGGCGTCGCTGGGTAATTTCCCCTACTACCTGGTGAGCGCCAACCCGAAGGTCAAGTCGCTGGCCGATTTTACGGAAAAAGACCGCATCGGCTTGCCGGCCGTGGGCGTCTCGGTACAGGCCCGCATCCTGCAAATGGCCGTGGCCAAGCAGTGGGGCGACAAGGACTTCACCCGCCTCGACAAGCTCACGCAAACCCTGCCGCACCCGGACGCGGCGGCCGCCGTGATTGCCGGCGGCACCGAAATCAATGCGCACTTCGGCAATTCTCCGTTCCAGGAACAGGAACTGGCGCAAAACCCGAATGCGCGCGTGGTCTTGAATTCGTATGACGTGCTGGGCGGGCCGAGTTCATCGACCGTGCTGTACGCCACCGAGAAATTCCGCAACGACAATCCAAAAACCTATCGCGCCTTCACGGCGGCGCTGGCCGACGCGGCGAAGTACGCCACGGCCAATCCGGAAGGCGCGGCGGACACGTATTTGCGTGTCACCAAAAGCAATGTCGACCGCGCGCTGCTGCTGAAAATCCTCAAAAACCCGCAAGTGCAGTTCAAGGTCGCGCCGCAAAACACCTATCCGCTGGCGCAATTCCTGCACCGCGTTGGCGTGCTGAAAAACCAGCCGGCCACCTGGCGCGACTACTTCTTTGACGATCCCGTGATCGGTCAGGGCGGCTGATCATGGGTCAGCCGTTCCCGTCCTTTGATACGCAGCACATGCCCGCGCCGCTGTTGCGCCTGCAAGATGTCAGCTTGGAATACCGCAGCGGCGCGCAAGTGGTGCGCGCTGCCGACCGTGTCAGTTTTGATGTGCACCAGGGCGACCGCTTTGTGCTGCTGGGACCATCCGGCTGCGGCAAGTCGTCGCTGTTGAAGGCGGTGGGCGGCTTTATTACGCCGGTGGGGGGCAGCATTACCCTCGATGGCGTCCAGGTGGCGGGGCCGGGGCCGGACCGGGTGGCGGTGTTCCAGGAATTCGACCAGCTGCCACCGTGGAAAACAGTCAAGCAAAACGTCATGTTTCCGCTGCTGGCGTCGCGCCGCGCCGGCCGCCATGAAGCCGAAGAGCGAGCCATGCACTGGATCGCGCGGGTCGGCCTGGCGCAGTTTGCCGACGCGTATCCGCACACGCTGTCGGGCGGCATGAAGCAGCGCGTGGCGATCGCCCGGGCGCTGGCGATGCAGCCGCAAGTGCTGCTAATGGATGAACCGTTTGCCGCGCTCGATGCGCTGACGCGCCGCAAGATGCAGGAAGAGCTGGGCCTGCTGTGGGAAGAGGCGCGTTTTACGCTGCTGTTCGTCACGCATTCGATCGAAGAAGCGCTGGTGGTGGGCAACCGCATCGCGCTGCTGTCGCCGCATCCGGGGCGCGTGCGGGCGGAATTGAACAGCCACCAGTTTGGCTTGCACAGCATGGGAAGCGCGGCGTTCCAGCAGGCCGCCGCGCGCATCCATGGCCTGCTGTTTGACCCGGCGCCGGCAGCCGTTGCCGTGCCATCGGATACGGTGCCGCCGGTTGCGCTGGCGGAGCATCGTGCGATCGACCGCAAAGCAAGGAGTTTCGCGATATGAGTGGTGTCCTGATACCCCCGGTCAGACCGGAAATTGACTACCCGGCGGCGCCGTCCGCCAGCCTGCCGCCGTCACGCGCGTTGCCGCTGGTGCAGCGCTTGTGGCGGCTGGACTGGCTGCGCAAGGCACTGGTGTTGCTGGTACTGGCCGGCGCCTGGGAAGTGGGGGCGCGCTGGGCCAACAATGATTTGCTGGTCCCGACCTTCCTGCAGACCGCGCGGGCGTTCGGCGCCGGGCTGGCCAGTGGCGAGCTGCTGGACAAGACCGGCGCGTCGCTGGCGGTGCTGTTACAGGGGTATCTGCTGGGAACGGCGGCCGCGTTCCTGTTGACGGCGCTGGCGGTGACCACGCGGCTGGGGCGCGATGTGCTGGAAACCCTGGTCTCCATGTTCAATCCGCTGCCGGCGATCGCCTTGCTGCCGTTGGCCTTGCTGTGGTTCGGGCTGGGGCAGGGCAGCCTGCTGTTCGTGATCGTGCACGCGGTCTTGTGGCCGCTGGCGTTGGGTGGGTATGCGGGTTTTCAGGGCGTGCCGGAAACCTTGCGCATGGCCGGCCGCAATTACGGCTTGCGCGGATTGCCGTTCGTGTTGCAGATCCTGGTGCCGGCCGCCCTGCCGGCGATTGTCTCCGGCCTGAAGATCGCGTGGGCCTTTGCCTGGCGCACCCTGATCGCGGCGGAACTGGTGTTTGGCGCCTCGTCCGGCAAAGGGGGATTAGGTTGGTATATTTTCCAGAACCGCAATGAACTGTATACCGACAAGGTGTTTGCCGGCCTGGCGACGGTGATCCTGATTGGCTTGCTGGTCGACGGACTGGTGTTCCGCACCGTGGAACGCATGACGGTGCGCCGTTGGGGCATGCAGCGCTAAGCGGGCGGGCTTGCGTCAAGCGGGAGGCGCGACGGCTGAATCAGCGTAAAACGGCCTGACGTGCCCTTACTTGGCGCGTTTATTGCTTGCAAATGAGGCATGAGCCGCAAATTACGCATCGTTTTAGTTCATCCGCCTGACGAGAGTGACGCCTCGCTGCGGGCCCATGCCGTCCAGGCGGGCCTGCACAAAGCCGGATATCAGCTGGTCGCCTCACTGCCGGCCGATTTTCATTTAACGCAACGGATTGCCGAAATCCAGCCCGACATGATCATTGTCGACGCGGAATCGGACGCGCGCGACGTGCTCGAATATATCGTCGTGGCGACCCGCGACGAGCGCCGCCCGATTGTCATGTTTACCGAAGATGAGACGGAATCAAGCATGGCGGCGGCCATGGCGGCCGGGGTCTCCGCCTATATCGTGGCGGGCCTGCAGCCGGAACGCATCAAGCCGGTGCTCAATGTGGCGCTGGCCCGTTTCGCCCAGGAGCAAAAGCTGCTGGCGGAACTCGACGATACCCGCATGAAACTGGCCGAGCGCAAAGTCGTCGAACGGGCCAAGGGCTTGCTGATGACGCGCCATGGCATCCCGGAAGAGAAGGCCTATCAAAAGCTGCGCACCATGGCCATGAACAAGAATTTGCGGCTGGCGGAAATCGCCCAGCGCGTGCTCGACGTGGAAGATTTATTGGGCTGATTTGGTGCATTGCACCACAATTGCACCGCGATGGTGCGGTTTTGCTCGCTTTTTTCTGGCACGCTCCTTGCAAATAAAAAAGTGTGGACGTGGCCAACGGCGGTCGCCTCCCAACAGACAATGGCGTCTCGACAGTACGAAGGGTTTCGTGCCGTAGGGACGCTTTTTTATTTTGCAATGGAGCGATGACGATGGCGACGGTAATGGCAGGTAAGGCAAGTCCGGAAAAACAAGTGGTCAGGATTGGTTTCAATCCGCTGACCGACTGCGCCTCCATTGTCATGGCCGCCGTGCTGGGCTTCGATGAAAAGTATGGCGTCAAGATTGTGCCCAGCAGGGAATCGTCGTGGGCCAATGTGCGCGACAAGCTGTTGACGGGCGAACTCGATGCGGCCCATGCGCTGTATGGCATGGTGTACGGTACCCAATTGGGGATCGGCAGCCCGGCGCGCGATATGGCGGTGCTAATGAACTTGAACCGCAACGGCCAGGCCATTACGCTGTCGCACCGACTGGCGGAGCAGGGCGCCACCGATGGCGCCAGTCTGGCCGCGCTGATGACCGCCCAACCACGCGGCTACACTTTTGCCCAGACCTTCCCGACCGGCACCCACGCCATGTGGCTGTATTACTGGCTGGCCGCGCATGGCGTCGATCCGCTGCGCGACGTGCGCGTCATCACGGTGCCGCCCGCGCAAATGGTGCCCTACCTGCAAGCCGGCCATATGGATGGCTTTTGTGTCGGGGAACCGTGGAACCACAAGGCGGTCATGGATGGTGTCGGCGTCACGGTCGCCACCAGCCAGGACATCTGGCCCGAACACCCGGAAAAAGTGCTGGCGGCCTCAAGCGACTTCGTGCGCAGCCACCCCAATACCTGCCGCGCCATGATCGCCGCCGTGCTCGATGCCAGCCGCTGGATCGATGCGTCGGCCGCCAACCGCATGGCGATGGCGGAAATCATTTCCGGCGCGGCGTATGTCAACACCGGCAAGGATGCGATCAGCCAGCGCATTCTCGGTCATTACCAGGACGGTATGGGGCACTGCTGGGAAGATGCGCACGCGCTGCGCTTCCACCACGAAGGCGCCGTCAATTTCCCCTATCTGTCGGACGGCATGTGGTTCATGACGCAGCAGCGCCGCTGGGGCCTGCTGAAATCCGACCCGGATTACCATGACGTGGCCAGCGCAGTTCACCAGACCAGCCTGTACCGCGAGGCGGCGGAATGGACGGAGACACCGGTGCCGCAAGGCGTATTACGCAGTTCAACCCTGATGGACGGCAAGGTATGGGACGGGCGCGACCCGGCCCGCTATGCGGCGTCGTTTGCCATCAGGCAGTAATTCATGGAGAGCTACATATGGCATACGGATCAGCAGCAGTCGCCATCAACAAGGACACGCCCTTATTATCGGGCGAAGTGTTTGGCGCATTGATCAACCTGTCAGGCCGCCGCCGGTTCACATCGCAACGGCTGGTGCTGTATGCGGTGCTGGCGGGCCAGGGCCAGGAAGGTGCGGTGGCGGTGGCGCGCGATGCACTGCGCCTGTTTCGCGATGCGCACCAGGTGCTGGTCAATGGCAACGACACCTTGCCCGGCATTTTTTGTCCGGCACTGGAAGAAGCGTACTTTGGCCGCACCGGCGGCGACCGCCAGATCCGCGCCTTCATCGAACTGGCCGAACGTACGCTGAACGCGGCGGAAAACGGTTTGCGCAGCACGCCAGGTTTGCTGGCCGAACTGGTGGACAGCACCACGCCGCTGCTGGCGTTGCTGAACCAGGTGACGGCGATCTATGAAGAACAATCGAAGCGCCATGCGCTGACCATGAAAAACCAGTTGCGCACCGTGATCACCGACATTGAGACCATCGCCAGGCAGGCGCGCATGGTGTCGTTCAATGCCAGCGTGGTGGCGGCGCGGGCCGGCCCGGTGGGCAAGGAATTCGCCGTGGTGGCGGGTGTGATGTCGAGCATCACGGGCGAGATCGACGCGATGGTAAAAACCGCCCTGGCCAAGGCGGTATAGCGTAAGGAATAGCAGATGAGTAAAGTGACACTGGTCGGCGCCGGTCCCGGCGATCCGGATTTGTTGACGGTCAAGGCCGTGAAGGCGATCCAGGCGGCCGAGGTGCTGTTGGTCGATGACCTGGTCAGCGACGCCATCATGGCGCTTGCGCCGGCGTCGGCGCGCATCGTCCACGTCGGCAAGCGCGGTGGCTGCGCACAAACGCCGCAGGCATTTATCGAGCGCCTGATGATCGCGGAGGTGCGCGCGGGCCACCACGTGGTGCGCCTGAAGGGCGGCGATCCATATATGTTTGGGCGAGGTGGCGAAGAACGCGCGCACTTGCTGGCGCAGGGGATCAGCGTTGATGTGGTGCCTGGCATTACCAGCGGCCTGGCGGGCGCGGCCTCGATCGGCATTCCGCTGACGCACCGCGACTGGAGCCAGGGCGCGGTGTTCGTCACGGGCCACGGCAAGGATGCGCAATCGGAACCGAACTGGCCCGCGTTGGCGCAAAGCCGGCTGACACTGGTGATTTATATGGGCGTGGCGCGCTGCGCGCAGATCCAGGCCGGCTTGCTGGCGGGCGGCGCGTCGCCGGACACGCCGGTCGCCGTGGTGCAATCGGCCACCCGCAGCGCGCAGCGCCAACTGATCACCACCCTCGGCGCGCTGCCCGAAGCACTGGCCGCCAGCGGCATCGGCAGCCCGGCCGTGATCGTGGTGGGCGATGTGGTGCGCTGCGCCGATGCGTGGCCGGGCGAGGTCGATGCCGTCGCCGCCACCGCCACCCGTCACGCCGCCTGATCCTCTCTATCCCGTACATCCCGTATATCCCGATATCCCGATATCCCGTAGGCCGGATGAGGCGCATCGCGCCGTCATCCGGCATCCCCGCCTGCGCTTGCCACAGCGCACGCATGGCGGATCACGATCCGCCCTACGCCCGCACCAGATTGATGCACCATAAGCGTGCGCTGTTGCACCGCAATAGGCATGCAAGTGCGCTTTTCGTTGATCGTTAAGCAGTAAAACACCCTAAAACGCCTGGCACAGCTCTTGCAACAGTGAAGGCAGGATCAAAGACGATCCGCCCAAACATTCTGCTGGTCCAACGGAGGAACAGCTAAGGACAACGGCGTCCGCCCAGACTGGTTATAGATCAGTGCTGTGCGGACGCCGTTTTTATTTCGGGATAAAAAAATGGCCAGCAAAGCTAACAGCATCAACTTGTTTTCCATCTCCTCGGCGCCGATGCGGGCCTTCCACCTGACGTGGTTGGCGTTCTTCGTCTGCTTCTTCGCCTGGTTCGCCTGTGCGCCGTTGATGCCGATCATCAAAGGTGAATTCGGCCTGACCCCGGCGCAGATCGCCAACATCAATATCGCGGCGGTGGCGATCACTATCCTTGTGCGCCTGATCATCGGCCCGCTGTGCGACCGCATTGGCCCGCGCAAGGCCTACACCGGCTTGCTGGCGCTGGGCGCGATTCCGGTGCTGGGCGTGGCGTTCGCGCAGACCTATGAAACCTTCCTGTTCTTCCGCCTGCTGATCGGCGCGGTCGGCGCCAGCTTCGTGATCACGCAGTACCACACGTCGGTGATGTTCGCCCCGAAAGTGGTGGGCACCGCCAACGCGGCGTCGGCCGGTTGGGGCAACGCCGGTGGCGGCGCGGCACAGGCCGTGATGCCATTGCTGATGGGCGCGATGGTGATGCTGGGCGTGCACGAATCACTGGGCTGGCGCGCCGCGCTGATGGTGCCGGGCGTGCTGATGCTGGTGATGGCCGTGGTGTACTACAAATTTACGCAAGACTGCCCGCAAGGCAACTACAGCGACCTGCGCGCTGCCGGCATGCCGATCGAAGGCGGTAAAAAAGGCGGCTGGGACAGCTTCAAACTGGCGGCCACCAACTACCGCGTGTGGCTGCTGTTTATCACCTACGGCGCCTGCTTCGGCGTGGAGATCTTCATCCACAACATTGCCGCCACCTACTACGTCGATCACTTCAAACTGAGCATCGGCCAGGCCGGCATGGCGGCGGGCAGCTTCGGCCTGCTGGCACTGTTTGCCCGGGCACTGGGCGGCTATTTGTCCGACAAGGTGGCCCTGAAAGGCACGCTGAACAGCCGTGTGACCGTGCTGTTCATCATGATGATCGGCGAAGGCATCGGCCTGCTGTGGTTCGCCCAAGCCGAGAGCGTGGCGATGGCGGTGATCGCGATGCTGATCTTCGGCCTGTTCACCCACATGGCTTGCGGTTCGACCTATGCGCTGGTGCCGTTCATCGATAAGCGCGCCCTGGGCGGCGTGGCCGGCATCATCGGCGCCGGCGGCAACGTGGGCGCGGTGGCGGCGGGTTTCCTGATGAAGGGCACCGGCGACACGCAGCAAACCCTCAGCATCCTCGGCGTACTGGTGGCGGCTTCCGCGCTGTGCGCCATCGCGGCGCGCTTTGGCGCGGACAAAGTAGAAGAAACCGCTTTGGCAGCGGCTTAAAAAACCTCAAGGAGTAAGGACATGAAAATCATCGTCATCGGTCACGGCATGGTCGGCCACAAGTTCCTGGAAAGCCTGGCGACGCACAAGGCGACTGGCAGCCACATGCACGTGACGGTGCTGTGCGAAGAACCCCGTCCGGCGTACGACCGCGTACACCTGTCGGAATTCTTTGCCGGGAAAAGCGCGGACGACCTGTCGCTGGTGGCGCCCGGCTTCTTCGAGCGCGACGACATGGTGCTGCGCTTGAATACCCGCGCCACCATGATCGACCCGGCCGCCAAAACGGTGACGACCAATGACGGTGATGTGCTGCCTTACGACAAGCTGGTGCTGGCCACCGGTTCCTATCCGTTCGTGCCGCCGCTGCCGGGCAAGGAGCGCAAGGATTGCTTCGTGTATCGCACCATCGAAGACCTGGAAGCGATGTCCGAATGCGGCGCCCGCGCGAAAACCGGGGTGGTGATCGGCGGCGGCTTGCTGGGCCTGGAGTGCGCCAAGGCGCTGCGCGATATGCACCTGGAAACCCATGTGGTCGAATTCGCCCCGCGCCTGATGGCGGTGCAGGTCGATGAGGGCGGCGCGCGCATGCTGCGTTCGAAGATCGAGGCGCTGGGCGTGACGGTGCATACGGCGAAAAACACCACGGCCATCGTCGATGGCGAAGAAGGTACGCATCGCCTGGAATTCTTCGACGGTTCGCACCTCGATGCCGACATGGTGGTGTTCTCCGCCGGGATCCGCCCACGCGACATGCTGGCCAGGGAATGCGGCCTGGAAGTGGGCCCGCGCGGTGGCATCGTGATCGACAATAATTGCCTGACATCCGACCGCGATATTTACGCGATTGGCGAATGCGCGCTGTGGGGCGGCATGATTTTCGGCCTGGTGGCGCCGGGTTATGACATGGCGCGCGTGGCTGCGAAACATATGCTGGGCGAGGCGGCGCAATTCAACGGCGCCGACATGAGCACCAAGTTGAAATTGATGGGCGTTGATGTGGCGTCGATCGGCGACCCGCATGGCAAGGAAGAGGGGGCGCGTTCCTACCAGTTCATGGATGAACGCAAGCAGGTGTACAAGAAAATCGTCGTGTCGAGCTGCGGCCGCTACCTGCTCGGTGGCGTGCTGGTGGGCGACGCCAGCGAATACGGCGCCTTGCTGCAAATGATGCTCAACAAGATGGAGTTGCCTGAATCGCCGGAATTCCTGATCCTGCCTCAAGCCGATGGCCAGGCCCGCCCCGGCCTGGGTGTCGATGCGCTGCCGGACAGCGCGCAAATCTGTTCCTGCAACGACGTGTCGAAAGGCGCGCTGTGCGAGGCCGTGGCCGGCGGTTGTACCAGCATCGGTTCGCTCAAGAGCTGCACCAAGGCCGGCACCGCCTGCGGCGGCTGCGTGCCGCTGGTGACGCAAGTGATGAAGGCCGAGATGAAAAAACTCGGCATGGATGTCAACAACCACGTGTGCGAACACTTCGCGTACTCGCGCCAGGAACTGTTCCACCTGATTAAAGTTGGCAATCTGCGCAGCTTTGATGCTTTGCTGGCGCAGCACGGCAAAGGCCTCGGTTGCGACATTTGCAAACCGCTGGCGGCATCGATCCTGGCGTCGTGCTGGAATGACTTCGTGCTGAAGAAAGAGCACGCCAGCCTGCAGGATTCCAACGATTACTTCCTGGGCAATATCCAGAAAGACGGCACCTATTCGGTGGTGCCGCGCATGGCCGGTGGCGAAGTCACGGCCGATGGCCTGATCGCGGTGGGCACGGTGGCGAAAAAATATGGCTTGTACACCAAGATCACGGGCGGCCAGCGGGTCGACCTGTTTGGCGCCCGCGTCGAGCAATTGCCGCTGATCTGGGAAGAATTGATTGCCGCCGGCTTTGAGACCGGCCACGCCTACGGCAAGTCGCTGCGCACCGTGAAATCGTGTGTCGGCTCGACCTGGTGCCGTTACGGCGTCGATGACTCGGTCGGACTGGCGGTGGAACTGGAAAACCGCTACAAGGGCTTGCGGGCGCCGCACAAGATCAAGTTCGGCGTCTCCGGCTGCACCCGCGAATGCGCCGAGGCGCAGGGCAAGGACGTCGGCGTGATCGCCACCGAGAAGGGCTGGAACCTGTACGTGTGCGGCAATGGCGGCATGAAGCCACGCCATGCGGAACTGATCGCGTCCGACCTGGACAAGGCCACGCTGGTGCAATACATCGACCGCTTCCTGATGTTTTACACCCGCACCGCGGACCGCCTGCAGCGCACCAGCGTCTGGCGCGACAACATGGAGGGCGGCCTCGATTACCTGAAGGAGGTGGTCATCAACGACAAGCTGGGGATTGCCGCCGATTTGGAGAAGGACATGCAGCACGTGGTCGACACCTATGAGTGCGAATGGAAGCTGGCCGTGACGGACCCGGAAACCCGCAAGCGCTTCCGGACCTTCGTCAACAGCGACAAGGGCGACCCGAACGTGGTCTTCATGGAGGAACGCGGCCAGATTCGCCCGGCCACGCTGGAAGAGCGCAAGGCCCGCATTATCCCGATCAAGGCCGCTTAATTCATAACATGGGTATCGGCCCTTCAGGCCGGGCATCCACAAATTCGAGAACATGGGTGCCGGGCCTTTAGGCCGGGCATCCACATGCTAGGAGTGCATCATGCATCGAGACAATATGACCGCCAACTGGACCACCGTCTGCGACCTGGCCGACATCGTGCCCAACACCGGCGTGTGTGCGCTATTGAACGGCGAAGCCGTGGCGGTGTTCCACCTGAACGATGGCGCGCAGCGCGTGTTTGCGGTGTCCAATTTTGATCCGAACTCGAACGCCTCGGTGCTGTCGCGCGGCCTGGTGGGCAACCTCGGTGAACGCATCGTGGTGGCCTCGCCGATCTACAAGCATCACTTCGACCTGCAAACGGGTGAATGCCTGGAAGCGCCGGAACATGCGATCGCCACGTATCCGGCGCGGATTGAAAACGGCAAAGTGCTGGTCGGGGCGTGATCATGAAACCCGCGCTGGTAGTGATCGGCAATGGCATGGCTGGCATGCGCACCGTCGAGGAGCTGTACCAGCTCGCGCCGGACCTGTACGACATCACGGTGTTTGGCGCGGAGCCTTACGGCAATTACAACCGCATCCTGCTGTCGCCCGTGCTGGCCGGCGAAAAGACGGTGGACGACATCATGCTCAATACGCGGGAATGGTACGAGCGCCACCACATCACCTTGCACGCCGGCGATCCGGTGGTCCACATCGACCGTTTGCGCCGCGTCGTGCGCGCCCAGTCGGGCCGGCAAGTGCACTATGACCGCCTGCTGCTGGCGACCGGCTCGAAGCCGTTCATCATTCCGGTGCCGGGCCATGAGTTACCTGGCGTGATCGCCTTCCGCGATATCCAGGACGTGGAAACCATGCTGGACGCGGCGCGCAATCACCGCCACGCGGTGGTGATCGGCGGCGGCTTGCTGGGACTGGAAGCGGCCAATGGCCTGATGCGCCAGGGCATGGCCGTCACCGTGGTGCACGTGACCGACAGCCTGATGAATCAGCAGCTCGATAAGCCTGCCGCCGCGCTGCTGCAAAAAGCGCTGGAGGCGCGCGGCCTGCGTTTCCTGCTCAATGCGCAGACCGCTGAGATCACTGGCCCGGACCGCGTGACCGGTGTGCGCTT
>JAIENA010000186.1 GCA_019751755.1 Burkholderiaceae bacterium
AGCGGCTTCGATGTCCTGTCCGCGCTGGACTGCGCACCGGATGTGATTTTCACCACCGCCTTCGACCAATACGCGCTGCGCGCGTTTGACGTCAATGCGCTCGATTACCTGCAAAAGCCGATCCAGCCGGCGCGCCTCGCCACGGCGCTGGCGCGCGTGGCGCAGCGGCGCGGCGGCGAGGCAGACCCGCCAGCGGCCGCCAATGGGCTGACGCCAGCATCGGCACCGGGCAAACTGTTTATCAAGGACGGGGAACGTTGCTGGTTTGTCGCCCCACACGAGATCCGCCTGTTCGAATCCGAAGGCAATTACACGCGCGTGCATTTCGGCCAACAGCGCCCGCTGATGCTGCGCTCACTGAACCAACTGGAGACGCAACTCGATCCGCAGTGCTTCTTCCGCGCCAGCCGCCGCCAGATCGTCAACCTCGATTTTGTTCACAGCGCGACATCGAATGACGCCGGCGGGCTGACGCTGCAACTGCGCGATGACGCCACGCCGGTCGACGTGTCACGCCGGCGCGCCGCCACCTTCAAGCACATGAGCGCAACCTGATTGCCCGATATCCCATAAAAAAACCCGCACGAAGCGGGTTTTTTCATCATCGGGACAATCAGTCCACTTCCACCGTTTCCGCCGGTGGCTGTGGCGCCGCATCCGATTCCGGGAATTCCAGGTAAACCTGATCCTTGTCGTCGAGGTCGACCGTGACTTTGCCACCCGACACCAGACGGCCGAACAGCAGTTCGTCGGCCAGCGCCTTGCGGATCATGTCCTGGATCAGGCGCGACATCGGACGCGCGCCCATCAGCGGATCGAAGCCTTTCTTCGCCAGGAACTTGCGCAGTTTCTCGCTGAAGATCGCGTCAACTTTCTTCTCATGCAACTGCTCTTCCAGCTGCATCAGGAACTTGTCGACCACGCGCAGGATGATTTCCTCGTCCAGCGCGCGGAAGCTGATGATGGAGTCCAGGCGGTTGCGGAATTCAGGCGTGAACATGCGCTTGATGTCGACCATCTCGTCGCCGGTTTCGCGCGAATCCGTGAAACCAATGGAACGCTTTTGCAGGCTTTCCGCGCCGGCATTGGTGGTCATGATGATGATCACGTTGCGGAAGTCCGCCTTGCGGCCATTGTTGTCCGTCAGCGTGCCATGGTCCATCACCTGCAGCAGGATATTGAAGATATCCGGATGCGCCTTCTCGATCTCGTCCAGCAGCAGCACCGCGTGCGGCTTCTTGGTGATGGCTTCGGTCAGCAAGCCACCCTGGTCAAAGCCGACATAGCCGGGCGGCGCGCCGATCAGGCGGCTGACCGCGTGGCGCTCCATGTACTCGGACATATCGAAGCGGATCAGGTCGATGCCGAGAATGAAGGCCAGTTGCTTGGCCACTTCGGTCTTGCCGACACCGGTCGGACCCGAGAACAGGAACGAGCCGATCGGCTTGTCCTGTTTGCCCAGGCCGGCGCGCGACATCTTGATGGCGGACGCCAGTGCTTCGATCGCCGGATCCTGGCCGAACACCACGTTGCGCAAATCGCGGTCGATGGTTTGCAGCTTGCTGCGGTCGTCCTGGTTGACGGTTTGCGGCGGGATACGGGCGATCTTGGAAATGATTTCCTCGATTTCCGTCTTGCCGATGGTTTTCTTTTGCTTCGACTTCGGCAAGATGCGCTGCGCGGCGCCGGCTTCGTCGATCACGTCGATGGCCTTGTCCGGCAAGTGGCGGTCGTTGATGAAGCGGGCCGCCAGTTCGGCCGCCGTCGACAGCGCCGACTGCGAATACTTGACGCCATGGTGCTCTTCGAAGCGCGACTTCAGGCCGCGCAGGATTTGCACGGTCTGTTCCACGGTCGGCTCGTTGACATCGACCTTCTGGAACCGGCGGGACAGCGCATGGTCTTTCTCGAACACGCCACGGAATTCCGTGTACGTGGTCGCGCCGACACACTTCAGCTGGCCATTGGCCAGGGCAGGTTTCAACAGATTCGACGCATCGAGCGTGCCGCCCGAGGCGGAACCGGCGCCGATGATGGTGTGGATTTCATCGATGAACAGGATGCCGTTCGGGTTGTCTTTCAGTTGCTTCAGCACCGCTTTCAGGCGCTGCTCGAAGTCGCCACGGTATTTGGTGCCGGCCAGTAACGCGCCCATGTCCAGCGAGTAGACCACGGCATTTTGCAGGATTTCCGGCACGTCGTTCTGTGTGATGCGGTACGCCAGGCCTTCGGCGATGGCGGTTTTACCGACACCGGCTTCCCCCACCAGCAGCGGGTTGTTCTTGCGGCGGCGGCACAGGATCTGGATCACGCGGTCGACTTCCTCTTCGCGGCCGATCAGCGGATCGATCTTGCCTTCGGCGGCCGACTTGTTGAGGTTTTGCGTGAACTGGTCCAGCGGGCTTTCCTTTTGCTGGCCATCGGCCGGCGCGCCCTCTTCCACGCCCTCCGACGCCTTGGTGGCGTCGGTTTGCTGGTCCTTGCGCACACCGTGCGAAATGAAGTTCACCACGTCCAGGCGGGTCACGCCTTGTTGGTGCAGGTAATACACCGCGTGGGAATCTTTTTCACCGAAGATGGCCACCAGCACGTTGGCGCCCGTCACTTCCTTCTTGCCGTTGGAAGCCGACTGCACGTGCATGATGGCGCGCTGGATCACACGCTGGAAGCCCAGCGTCGGCTGGGTGTCCACCTCGCCCGTGCCGGGCACGGTCGGCGTGTTGTCGCCAATAAAATTGGTCAGGGTCTTGCGCAGGTCTTCGATATTGACGGCACATGCACGCAACACTTCGGCCGCTGATGGATTATCCAGCAGCGCCAGGAGCAAATGCTCCACAGTGATGAATTCATGCCGTGCCTGCCGCGCTTCGACAAACGCCATATGCAAACTTACTTCCAGTTCCTGCGCGATCATACTTCCTCCATCACACATTGCAGGGGATGACCTGCCTTGCGTGCATGCGTTAATACAAACTCCACCTTGGTACTCGCGATATCTTTCGAGAAGACGCCGCACACGCCTTTACCGTGACGGTGCACACTCAGCATGATTTGCGTGGCGGTTTCGCGGTCCTTGTTGAAGTATTCCTGAATGATCGCTACCACGAATTCCATCGGGGTATAGTCGTCATTCAGCAACGCCACCTGATAAAGAGGCGGCGGCTTCAGTATCTGCCGTTCCAGCAGTTGTTCGGTATCTTGCTTGGTTGCCATACGCTTATATTCTAATGCTTTCGGGGTTACTGCAACGTTCATTTATGACCGTAAACCCAATGTTCCCCATCTTACGCGTTTTCTCGTCTTGGCGCAGATGGCGATCCAGGTCTGAAATTCAAGAGTTGCTTTTTGGTTGTACGCATACACTGTTGCAAGAAAAATACTAATAGCCGGATGAAAGCGCTTGACATTAAAAATTGTTGCGCCAACAATGCGATATCGACTCGTGCAGCAATGTACAGGCTGATAAGAAGTGAGGCGTCGAGGAGGGGGCAGGAAGCTTCTTGCTTTTATGGCTCGTGTGATATTCGTTTTTATTGAAAGTTCTTTTTATGGCAACTGGTACTGTTAAGTGGTTCAATGACTCCAAAGGCTTTGGCTTCATCACCCCTGACGATGGCGGCGAAGATTTGTTCGCTCACTTCTCCGCAATTAACATGAACGGCTTCAAGACCCTGAAAGAAGGTCAAAAAGTGCAGTTCGAAGTTACCCAAGGTCCTAAAGGCAAGCAAGCTTCCAACATTCAGTCGACCTAATTCGCGCTGAAACCCCGGAAGTGAAAACCCCGCAGTTAACGGGGTTTTTTTTCGTCTGCACTATTTTGCAAATCAGCATGGATTGGCAAAATCATTCAATCAGTTGCGCGCCGCCACCACTCTGCGGTTAAATTCCAGCATGGCCGCCGCAATCCGATCCGACTCCCGGTCGCTAAACATCCATTCGCCACACGCCTGGCAATGGTCGCCCGTCACATGGGGGATCACCGTCTCTTGCCCGTCATATTCATAGGGCATATCCTTGGTTTCCCGCACCATGGGGCCGTCACCGCAAAAGGGACACTGCATGGTCAGCTCCTCTGTAAATGTTGCTTTTGGCAAGCATACACCGATTGCGCGCGCCCCGCAGAAATGATTTCCAAGCGGAAACTATTCTAGCCCCGCCCGGGTCACCGGCGCAGGGCCTTTGCAGCCAGCGTTCAGATCACATCTGGTCGATCATGGTGTCGCCAAAGCCCGAGCACGATACCTGTGTCGCGCCTTCCATCAGGCGCGCGAAGTCATAGGTGACGCGCTTGCACGCGATGGCTTTTTGCATTGCCGTAATGATCAGGTCGGCGGCTTCGGTCCAGCCCATGTGACGCAACATCATCTCGGCCGACAGGATCAGCGAGCCCGGGTTCACATAGTCCTTACCGGCGTATTTCGGCGCGGTGCCGTGGGTGGCCTCGAACATCGCCACCGAATCGGACAGGTTGGCGCCGGGCGCAATACCGATACCGCCCACTTGCGCCGCCAGCGCGTCGGAGATGTAATCGCCGTTCAAATTCAGGGTCGCGATGACGCTGTATTCGGCCGGGCGCAGCAAAATCTGTTGCAAGAAAGCATCAGCGATCGAATCTTTAATCGTGATGTCGCGGCCGGTTTTCGGGTTCTTGAATTTGCACCATGGGCCGCCATCGATCAACTCGGCGCCGAATTCCTTTTGCGCCAGCGCGTAGCCCCAATCGCGGAAGCCGCCTTCGGTGTACTTCATGATGTTGCCCTTGTGGACAATGGTCACCGACGGCTTGTCATTGTCGATCGCGTACTGGATCGCCTTGCGTACCAGGCGCTCGGTGCCCTCGCGCGAGACCGGCTTGATGCCGATGCCCGACGTTTCCGGGAAGCGGATCTTCTTGACGCCCATCTCGCGGGTCAAAAATTCAATCAGCTTTTTCGCCCCCTCGGATCCGGCCTGGTATTCAATCCCGGCGTAAATGTCTTCCGAGTTCTCGCGGAAGATCACCATGCTGGTCTTTTCCGGCTCTTTCAACGGCGATGGCACCCCTTTGAAATAGCGCACCGGCCGCAGGCACACATACAGGTCGAGCTCCTGGCGCAGCGCCACGTTCAGCGAACGGATGCCACCGCCAACCGGGGTCGTCAGCGGCCCCTTGATGGAGACCACATAATCCTTGAGGACTTTCAGCGTTTCTTCCGGCAGCCACACATCGGGGCCATACACGGCGGTCGATTTTTCGCCCGCATAAATTTCCATCCAGCTGATCTTGCGGCGACCACCGTACGCCTTGGCGACCGCGGCATCCACCACCTTGATCATCACCGGAGAAATATCGACGCCGGTGCCGTCACCCTCGATGTACGGAATGATGGGCTGGTCTGGCACATTGAGGGAAAAGTCGGCGTTGACGGTGATCTGCTGGCCGTCGGCTGGTACGTTGATGTGTTGGTACATGCATTGATCTCCGAAATTGCGCAAAGGTATGGGGTATTGCCACGTATGGGGTGTTGCCACGTATGGGGTGCTGCCACGGTATGCCGCTCGGCCCAAGTCTTGTATAAGACATAAGACATCGGGCGCATTATGCCCCACTATTGTAGTGGGCGCCACGCTTTTACAACACCGGCTGTTACAATCGGGATTTTGCACGCGCCATGCTGATCTTACTGAATAAGCCATTCCAGGTCCTGTGCCAGTTCTCACCCCAGGATGGACGGGAAACGCTGGCCGATTATGTGCGTGTACCGAACGTCTACCCCGCCGGGCGCCTGGACGCCGACAGTGAAGGCTTATTGCTGCTGACGGACGATGGCAAGCTGCAACATGAGATTGCCCACCCGGACCGCAAGGAAGCCAAAACCTACCTGGTGCAAGTGGAAGGCATGCCCGACGCCGCCGCGCTGGCCCGCCTGCAGGCGCCGCTGAACCTGGGCGACTTCATCACCAAGCCATGCCGCGCCGTGCGCATTGCCGACCCCGAGTGGATCTGGCCGCGCCAGCCACCGATCCGCGAACGCGCCGGCCAGCCGACCTGCTGGCTGGCCATCACATTACAAGAAGGCAAGAATCGCCAGGTCCGGCGCATGACGGCCGCCATCGGCCATCCCACGCTGCGCCTGGTGCGCAGTGCCATCGGCGCGATTTCGCTGGCCAGTCACCCGCTGATGCCGGGGGAATGGCGGGAAGTGTCGCCGGACGATTTGCGCACGCAGTAGTGAATTAGCAACTAGCTAAACGCAACGCAAAACGGTTTACCGTATAGTAAAAGGCTGACCCACGCTGCTTCCGCAGGAAGGTTTTGCCCTATGCATGCCACCGCCCCCAGCCAGGACTACGCGCCCACCAGTGAAAGCCCGCACTATATCGCGGCGGCGCTGCAAATGGGGGCGGCGCGCGATGTGATTGCCCATCGGGATATCTTTTCCGCCAACGGTATCAAACTGGTCGCCAAAGGTTCGCGCCTGACGCCGACCCAATTCGAACGCCTGACCCAGCACAAGCTCAGCGCGCCACTCGATCACATGATCGACAGCGAAGACCCGGTCGATGCGCAATACCTGGCGACAGCGGCCGCCCGCATCCTTGCCCATGAACCGGTCTACGCCCGCATGGCGGCCCACACCGGCGATGCGCTGGCCGTCAAGCATGGACTAGCCAGCCTGAAACTGCCGCACCCGGCCCTGATGCGACTGACGGTGATGCGCGAAAAACGCGGGCAGAGCTTTGAACATTCGCTGCGTGCCGCCCTCATTGCACACGCGCTGGCGCAGCGCCTCGGCTTGTCGATAGCGGAGCGCTACCACTTGCTGATGGCGGCGATTTGCCATGATTTTGGTGAAATGCATACCGATCCCGCCATCCTGGCGGTCGATCACGCTATTGCCGCAGCCGAACGCAACTTTGTCCATGTGCACCCGGTCACCAGCTATGTGCTGCTGCATGACATGCCCGGCTTCCCGCCACAGGCCGCGCAGGCCGTGCTGCACCACCATGAACGGCAGGATGGCAGTGGCTACCCGCACGCCCTGCGCGCGCAGCGCATACCACTACTGTCGCGCCTACTGGCCGTGGCCGATGTCGCGGAAAGCGTGATCCGCCGTCATGACTTGCCCCGCCTCGACGTGCTGCTGAGGTTGAACCTGGCCCGCTTCGATGCCCGCACCGTCGGTGCGCTGCGCGACCTGATTCACGCCACGCCCGATGACGCGGCGAGCCGCCCCCACGAGCACGGCGTCATGACGCAACTGTTGCATATCGCCGACTTACTGCAAGCATGGAGCGTGCTGCGCAGCAGTTTTGAAGCCGCCGTGGCGCCACGCGACACCGCCGATTCGCCGCTGGCGTTCCTGTTCGAGCGCATGGCGTCAATCCGGGGCGTGGTGCTACAGGCGGGCTTTGACCCGGACCATGCCGACAGCATGCTCGAGATCGCCCGCGGCGACCCGGGCCTGCTGCTGGAATTACGTGGCTATCTCGATGAGTTAGACTGGCTGTTGCAAGACCTGGCCCATGAAATCGAGCGCCGCGCGCCGCAGATGGCGGGCCTGCCCCACATGCCGATCGACGGCCTGCTCCTGCATTTGCAGCCGATACAGCATAGTCCCGCTTGACTCACCTTGATCCGACGCAGCAAAAATAGTTGCCGTGTTTGCGCTCAATCCTGTCAACTCAGCTTTTTCCCACGGCGTTAATGAGACAGATTCATCCGAATCTTATAATGCCGTGCCCTTGCTCAAGGAGATCGCCATGTTGAAAATCATCGCCGCCCTGACCGCTTCCCTGTTTGCCGCCTCCGCCTTTGCCGCCGCTCCGGCAGCCTCGGCCTCCGCATCCGCTTCGATGGCCGCCTCGGCGCCAGCCTCCGCTTCGGCTTCCGCCGCCGCATCCGCACCGAAAAAAGCCAAGAAAGCGTCGGCATCCGCTTCCGCAGCAGCATCGGCCGCCTCCGCCGCCTCGATGAAATAACGCGCCGCAATCCATGCGGTGCCAGACCTCAAGGCAAGGCTCTTTCAAGCAATAAAAAACCCGCCCGGCTTGCGCCTGGCGGGTTTTTCTCATCCAATACAGCGCGGCGGATCAAGCCGCCGCGAGCCTGTATTTAGGCAGCCATTGCTTTCAGGGCAGCGGCCAGACGGCTCTTGTGGCGAGCAGCCTTGTTTTTGTGGATGATTTTCTTGTCAGCGATGCTGTCGATGGTCGACATCGACGCTTGGAAGATCGAGGTCGCAGCAGCTTTGTCGCCAGCCTGGATTGCCTTGCGAGCCGCTTTGATCGCGGTGCGCAGCGTCGAACGCTGTGCGGAGTTGTGGGCGTTTTGCTTTACTGCCTGACGAGCACGTTTGCGTGCCTGTGCGGTATTTGCCATGGAATGGTCCTAAATGGTTGTCAAAGTTAAAGGCAAACTGGCGCTTGCCGTTTCAGTTCTTTGCCTGACCTATGTAAGCCAAGGGACGCTGGCGAAACACGTGTCTGCGTTACTGAATTCTGTACAGCCTTAAATTATAACGGGCTTTTTAGTCCAGATCAATTCCCCTGTGCGCCTTGATCGCAGGGATTTGGCATTTTTTGCATCATTACTACAGGTTTTGACGGGGGGCATTGGATATAATCGGCGCCCATGAACCTGCTCAAAACCCTCGCATCGATTTCCGGCATGACCCTGCTGTCGCGCATCACAGGCCTGTTGCGCGAATCCCTGTTTGCCCGCGCCTTTGGCGCCGGCGCCTATACCGACGCCTTTATTGTCGCCTTCCGGCTGCCCAACCTGTTGCGGCGCCTGTTTGCCGAAGGCGCCTTTTCGCAGGCGTTTGTGCCGATCCTGGCGGAATTCAAGAACACCAAGGGCCCGGACGCCACCAAGCACCTGGCCGACCATGTCGGCACGATCCTGGTCTGGTCCACCGTCCTGATCAGCGCCCTCGGCATCGTCGGCGCGCCGCTGCTGATCTATATGATCGCCTCCGGCCTGCGCACCACGCCCGCCGCCCAGCAGGCGGCGATCTTGATGACGCAATTGATGTTCCCGTATATCGCGTTCATGTCGTTTGTCGCCCTGTCCGGCGGCATTCTCAATACCTGGCGCGAATTCAAGATTCCCGCCTTCACGCCGGTGCTGCTGAACCTGTGCCTGATTGCCGCCACCCTGTTCCTCGCGCCCTACCTGGAACAGCCGATCTACGCGCAGGCAATCGGCGTGTTTGTCGGCGGCATCTTGCAAATGGCGCTACAGGTGCCGTCACTGGTGCGCATCGGCATGCTGCCGCACCTGCGTCTCAATCCGGCCATCAGCTGGCGCGATGAAGGCGTGCGCCGCATCCTGAAAAAAATGGGACCGGCCGTGTTTGCCGTGTCAGCCGCGCAAATCAGCCTGCTGATCAATACCAGTATTGCCTCCAGCCTGCGCGAAGGCAGCGTCTCGTGGCTGACCTATGCGGACCGCCTGATGGAATTCCCGACCGCGCTGCTGGGCGTGGCGCTGGGCACGATCTTGCTGCCCAGCCTGGCCAAAGCCAATACCGACGCCGACCATGACGAATATTCGTCGCTGCTGGACTGGGGCTTGCGCCTGACCTTCCTGCTGGCGGTGCCCGCCGCCGTCGGCCTGGCCACCCTGGCTGAACCGCTGATTTCCGTGCTGTTCCATTACGGCAAGTTCGACGACACGGCGGCTGTGGAATCGGCGAAACCGCTGATCGCGTACAGCGCCGGCCTGCTCGGCATCATCCTGGTCAAGACCCTGGCGCCGGCGTTTTATGCGAAACAGGACATCCGCACGCCCGTGAAAATCGCGCTTGGCGTGCTGCTCGCCACCCAGGTCATGAACGTAATTTTTGTCTATGGCGTGGGACTGGAAGTGTCCGGCCTGGCGCTGTCGATCGGCCTCGGCGCCTGCATCAATGCCGGCTTCCTGTATGCCGGCCTGCGCCAGCGCGGCATTTACCAACCGAAGCCGGGCTGGTGGCTGTTTTACCTCAAACTGGCGATCGCGGCCGGCATCATGGGCGCCGCCGCCTGGTATGGCGCGCAGCAAGTGCCGTGGCTGGCCATGCGCAGCCACACGGTGATGCGGATCGGTGCGTTGCTGGGTCTGGTCGCGGGTTGTGCCGTGCTGTATTTCGCCGTGCTGTTTGCCCTGGGCTTCCGCCTGCGCGACTTCAAGCGGCGCACAAAGTAACTCAGCATCTTATTGCACCGCAACAAAAAAGCCCGCTTTCGCGGGCTTTTTGCTGACGGTTGCAGTAATTAAACGCCGCTATCTTTGCGGCGCCGGGCCAGGAAGGCCAGCACGCCCAAGCCACCCAGCAACATGCCGTAGGTTGCAGGTTCCGGCACAGCCGACACCGTCACTTCGCCACTGTACTTGGCACCGCTCAGCGCGGAGCCGAACAGGTTCAGGACGAATGGCGTGGAACCGGTATGTTCCACCCCGAAGAAGCGGAACTTGCCGGCGCCATACGATGAACCGGCGGTACCGTTCAAGTTGGTGGCCGCCGCGTCAAAGGTCAGGTTCTGGCCGCTGATGGTGACCACGATTTCGTACAAACCTGGCATCAGGCCGCCAAAAGTGATGACATCCGAGCCACCGGACAGCACGCCGTCCATGGGCGATTGATTGGACACGAAGAAGTTATTGGCCAGCGGATTGGCGTCCAAAATCACCAGTTGATCAGCCGCCGATGCGCCGAAGGATGCTGCTGCCAGCACGCTGGCGGCAAAGAGTTTCAATTTCATGAGGTTATCCTTGATTAAGTGGAATACGGGTTGATGGGCTAAGCAAACTATGATGGGGACTGCGAAAATCAGCATAGCATGAATGTCGATATTGTGTTGTCTTTTATGACAGATTTAGTTTCTTGCAATAAAGCCTTAATTACAAGAAACCTCCCTATGTTGCATAGCAATATTTCACCTTCAAAATAAGGCTTTACTGGTGGGAATGACAAAGACGTGACAAGGCCGCCGCCGGAGGGGGCTCCGGGCGGCGGCCTGCCATGGTGTGGCTGAATCGTTGCAGGGCTTAGTCGTTGCGGGTCTTGTCCTGCTGCGGTTCCGGCTCCGCAGGCGGCTCTTCCGGCGGCGGCTCGTCACCGTGCCGTAGCGGCTGCGCATCGGCGGGCGGCGCTTCCGGCACTTCCGGCTGTGGCGTCGGCGGCTCCATGGCCGGCTCCGAAGGCGGCGTCAGCGTTGGCTGTCCAGGCTGCGGCGCTTGCCCCGGCTGTGGCTGGCCAAGCTGGCCTTCCGCACGGGCAAACTTCCAGTCGGAGATTTTGCTGCGATTATCAAAACCCTGGAACCGCGCGGGAAAATTGCCGACCTTGACCGGCTTCGCGTCCGACAGGCTATAGAACGCAATAATGCCGGCCGTACCGCCCTGCAATGGCTGCAGCGACGGTTGCGAGGACGGCGCGCCATGGCTGGCGCCACGCGCCAGCGCGGCCGACAACGACGATCCCGGCGTGCCCGTCGCTGCGGCCGACGCGCCCGCCACGGCGCCCGGGGATGGCATCGCCCCGGCCCCGGGCTGCGCCTGGTTCGCATACACGATGCCCCACTCCGCCTTGCCGGTCAGCGGATCGACATAGACGCGGCGCAAGTGCCGCCGCACGTTGGGAAAGCGGGAGTCGCGCAACAATTCCTTGAACGATGGCGGCAGCGGCGACTGGCCGGGCGGCGTGGCCTTGGCATAGCTTTCCAGCGCATCGGCATATTCGGCGCCGATCGCCAGCAATTCGCGCTCGGCGGCGCTGCGCTGCAAGAGCGCCCCCAGCTTGATGCTGGCGGCGCTGACCAGGCCAAGGATGGCAACCAGGATAATCAGGCTCAGGTAGGTGAACCCGTGCTGCTTACCATTCCGCATACGGCTTGCCATGGCGGTCGTTCCCCGGCGCGCCGCTGCGGATGTCGGCCACGCCCCCTTGCAAGCCCTCTTCCGGCGGCACCAGTTGCCAGCTGGCGGTGCTTTCCGTGATTGGATCCACCGGCAGTGCGCGCAGGTATTTTTTTTCCACCAGTTGTTCCAGCGAATCCGGATAGCGGCCGGTGTCGCCGTAATACTGGTCGATCACGGCGCGGGTCTGGCGCAGATTGTCGGACAAAATAGTGTCCTTGGCACTGTCCACGCTGGGGAAGTAGCGCGGCACGGCCAACGTCAGCAACAGCGCGATGATGCCCAGCACCACCAGCAATTCAATCAGCGTAAAGCCGCGCTTTTTCGTTGTCTTGGTCACGTTGCTCACCATTTGCGGTACGGTACGCCGTTCAGGCCGGTGCGTTCGGACTGTGAATACACATCATAAATATCTTCCCCTTCGCGCGGATCATCGGCATCGCTGGCATAGCTGCGCTTGCCCCACGATTGCGCCGGCGAGGCATCCGCATCCGGGTTGAAAGGATCACGCGGAATGCGACGCAGGAAATAGATTTTCGCGCGCTTGGGGCTGCGCTGGTCCGCCACGCCTTCCACCAGCGCTTCCAGGTTTTTCGGGTAACCGGTGCCACCCAACAATCCCTTCGGAATACGCCCCTCGTCATAGGCCTGTTTATAGGCGTCGATGGCGTGCCGGATGTCGCGCAGCGCCACCCGCAACTCCTGTTCATTGCGGCGCTGGATCGTCACTTGCGCCACAGGAATTACAAGCGTGCTGAGCAAGGCGAGGATGGCCAGCGTGACCAGCAACTCGATCAGCGTGAAGCCACGCGCCAGCCCCGGTTTCATTGCTGCGGCGGTTGCGGGGGTTGTTGCGGCTGCGACTGCGGCGCTTCCGGCGCGGGTTGCGGCGAGGCCGACGAGGCCGGGCCCGGCTGCAGGGTCGACAACGGGACGCCGGCCGGCGGCTGCGGCGCCGGCAAGGCTGGCGTCACTGGCGCGGCTGGCGCGGCTGGCGTTACCGCGGTCCCGGGCTGCGCCGGTGCGGCGCCCGGCAGCAGCACCGGCTGGCGCACCACCGGGTCGGGACGGCGGCGGAAGTTGCCTTCCGTGCCGGCCGAGAATTCCGCCGCCGCCGCGTCGGGACGCTGCACATTGCGCACCAGGTGCGGCGTGATCGACAGCACGATTTCCGTCTTTTGCTTGTCATCGAGCTGGCTGCCGAACAGCCGACCCAGCAACGGCAGGTCGCCCACCAGCGGCACCTTGGAGCCGGAACTGCGGTCTTCGTTATTGATCAGGCCGGCCAGCACCTGATTTTCGCCATCCTTCAATTGCAACATGGTCGACGCCTGGCGCGTGCCAATCTGGTACGCCTTGGTGCCGGACTTGGTTTCAATCTGGCTGACCAGATTCGACACTTCCAGCGAAATGCGGATCGCCACTTCATTGTTGAGGTAAATGATCGGTTCCGCGTTCAAGGTCAGGCCGACATCGACATAGCTGACCGATTCGCTGGCAAAGCCGCCGGTGCCCGGCGAAATCGTGGTGGTAATCACCGGCACCTTTTCACCGATCAGCACCTTGGCTTTTTCCTTGTTACGCACGCGGATGCGGGGATTGGCCAACAGGTTGGTGTCACCATCGGTCTTGTTGGCGTTGATGGTGGCGGTGAGACCGGACAGGCCGATGGTGCGCTGGTTCAGGTGATTCAAGTCATTGATGGTCAACTGCGCGCCGCCGGTCGTGGTCAGCGGCGAGAACGACACCTTCGACGGCCATGCCACGCCCAGCTCCATCAGGCGGGTGCGCTTGACTTCGAGGATCTCCACGTCCAGCATGACTTCCGGTTCCGCCACGTCCTGCAGCGCCACCAGTTTTTCCGCCAGCCGGATCGCTTCCGCGTTGTCGCGCACGATCAGCAAATTGAGTTTTTCATCGATCACCACGTCGCGCGTCTTCAAGATCGTCTTCAGCGTGTTGGACACCGATTTCGCGTCCGCATTGGCCAGGAAGAAGGTTTTCACCACCATTTCCTGGTATTCCTTCAGCTTGGCCGCCACGTTCGGATAAATCAGGATGGTGTTGCCGTCCAGGACCTGCTGCTCCAGCTGGTTCGTCATCAACAGGTAGTACACGGCCGCTTCCACGGTCGAATTTTTCAGGAAGATCGACGCTTTCTGGTCGGTTTTGACATCCTTGTCGAAGACAAAATTGAGCCCCGAGCGACGCGCAATGACTTCAAACACCTGCTTTAACGGCGCATCGCGAAACTCCACGGTGAGCGGTTGCTTAAAGGCTTTCGACAGCCCGGTATCGATGCTGGGCGCCACGTTTTTTTCGTTGACCTCGCGCAGCAACTGGCGCGCGGCTTCATGGTTCGGGCGCTCCGACAGCACCGCGTTGAGCTTTTGTTTGGCGCCGTCGTATTCTTTTTTATCGATCTGCTCGCGCGCGGCCAGCACCAGCCGCTCCTGGCGCTCGGCCGCTTCCACGCCGCGCAAGCCGGCGCGGCCCCGTTCATTGAGCGGGTTCAACGCCAGCACCCGCTGGTAATGTTGCAACGCCTGGTCGCGCCGCCCCTCCGCCAGGTCGCGTTCGGCCTGGTCCAGCAGGCGCACCGTGGTGCGGTCGCGCGCCTGCAGGAACGCCGTGCGGTATTGCGCATTGCCCGGGTCCTTTACCATGGCTTCCTGGTATTTGAGCAGGCCGGCTTCCACCTGGTCTTGCTCGACCAGCGAATTGCCTTCGCGATACGCCATCTGGGCGGCGCAGCCGCCCAATGCCAGCGCCACCAGCACGCTCAAGGTGGACTTGTAAATCAATCGGCGGGACATCAGTCGGCTACTCCAATATTAAGCTGCTGGACCTGGTTCAGCGGCAGGTAAGTCAGTTTCATCACCGGCGGCGCAATCGCCTCGACGCGGTAGACGCCATCAAGCACCATCTGGTTGCGCACGATCAGCGTCCGGTCCGTGCCGCGCGCCAGAAATACTTCCCACGCGCCATCAGACAACGCCTTGCCAATAAACGTGTACGGCAGCGGCGGCGCCACCGGCGGTGGCGGTGGCGGCGGTTTCGGCGGCGGCGGTGGCGGCGGGGTAAAGGTTTGCGTGCCGAACATGCCGTCGGCGCCGGCCATCACGGCGTCGCCCTGCTCGCCCACCAACTGGGCGCGCGGCACCAGGCGCAGGATCGCCACGTCGGGCGCGGGGATGCCCTTGCCGGTGCGGGCGGGTGGCGATACTGGCGCCGGCGCCGCTACAGCAGCAGCGGCGGACACCGGTGCAACCGATGATGCAGAGGCTGCGGCGGCCCCAGCTTTCGGCGCAGGCCGTTCGACCGGTTCCGCCACGCCGCCATCGGGCGTCTTGTCGCCAAACAGCACCAGCGCGGCGGCGCCCACCAGCGCGGCGCCCATCAGCAGATGGCGCGGCGTCATGGCGCCTCCTTCACGTAAAACGTCAGGCGCACGCGCGCTTCGACTTCGGTCTCGGCGATGCTGTCGCGGCGGAAGCCGACATCGTCCAGCGCGGCAAACGGCAAGGCGCGCAGTGCTTCCAGCGCAAATTGCCAGATCGCCTGATAACTGCCCTTGACCGGCAACACCACCTGATACGCCGTCACGCGGCTGGCCTTGTCGTAACTGAATTTGTATTCGCCTTGCGCCAGGCTCAATCCCGCCTTGCCAGCCAGGCCAAACAGCACTTTGACATATTGTTCCGCATGGCGTTTTTCGCCCAGCGCGGCATAAAACGCGGCCAGGTTTTCATCGGCGGTAGGCGGCGGCGTCGCCACGGCCAGCGTGCGCGGCGCGCTGGCGGCCGGATGCGCGCGCTCATAGGCCAGCTTGCCCTGCAGCGCCGCAACCTGTGGCGCCACCCAGGCCACGGCGGCCATTCCCGCCAGCGCCAGCAGCGCGGCCGCGCACAGTGCCGGGCCGGCACGCATGGCGGCCACCCGCGCCCGCAGCAGCCACGGCGCCAGGTCCATCGGCGGGCGCGTCATGGCAGGCCCCACTGCACTTCGACCTGGAACCGCAACGGACGGTTCGGATCCGATTCCATGATTTCATGCCGCACCAACACGGCGCCGGCAAAGAATTCCTGCTGCTTCAACTGTTCAATGTACCCAATCATCTCATCGGCCGACTTGGCTTCCGCCGTGATCTTCAATACCTGCTTGCGCGGGTCCGGTTCCAACGCCAGCAGCGCAATGTCCTTGGGGGTGGATTCCGCCACCGATTGCTGCAACGCGCGCCACGGCAGGTTCAATTGCAGGATGGCGGCATTGACCGCTTTCGCCTGCGCCTCCGGGATCACGGCTTTCGGCACATCCGCGCGCAGCGGTGCGGCCGGCTGGCGCGCCTGCTCGGTGCGTGCCATGCGCGCATCAGCGGCGCGCAGTTGCGCCATGGTGTGATAACCGGCATAAAGCGCGCCCGCACACAGCGCGCCCCCCGCCAGCAGCGCGGCCCATGCCAGCGGCGATGTGCGGTACAAAGTGCGGCGCACGGACGGCGCCGCAAAATCGATCTGCATCTTCCTCATCGCGCCTCCCCGCCAGGCATCGCCTCACCCGGCAACGCGGCCCCCAGCAGGGTGACCGGGGTCTGGCCCGGCCCTGCCGGTTTGGCCAGTGCCAGCGGCACCGCGCCGCACAGTTGCAGCAGTTCCGGTGGTTCAACACCGGCCAGCAGCGCTTCGCGTTGCACGGTTTGCGTCAGCCAGTCGTGGGCGGCACCGGCCGGCAACAGCACGGTGCGCACGGCGCGCAGGCGGCCGCCATCGACAATGCCCAGCGCCAGCAAGCCATCATGCACCTGACCGAACCACGCGCCCGGCTTGACGGCGCGGCGCCAGTGGTTCCAGGCCGCCACCATCTGCGGCTGCACCGCGACGATCGCCATGTCCAACTCTTGCGCCAGCCGCTCCAGCATCGCCAGCAAGGGACGGGGAATGGCGGCGGCAAAGAACGGCGCCCGGGTATCCCAGTCGCCGCACAGATGCCAGCCAGCGGCGGCTTCGCCATACAGCGCAAAAAACCGCAGCGCGGCAGCCGCTTCGATATCAGCCAGGCGCGACGCCTGCGCCGGCGGCGTTACCTGCCACATGCGCACCAGTTCATCGGCCAGCACCATCCGCACCGGCCAGCCTTGCACGTCCAATCCCGCCAGCACGTCACGCAGCGCAATACCGAGCGCCTGATGGTCGTGGTGGGCGGCCGCGTCTTCGGGCGAAAACGCCAGGCGCACCAGCGGTTGCACATGGCGCCGCCAAAGGCTGGTGCGCACCACGCTGACGGCATGGCGCGACACGGAAATCCGCAACACCTGGCCGGGCCAGCGCCGGCCCGCTTGGTTCATCACATCAGGCATGCAAGGTCACCCGTTTAATTTCCGTGAGCGTGGTGCCGCCGCGCTTCACCAGTTCCAGCGCCGCCAGGCGCAGCGAGCGGGTGCCGTTCGCATAGGCGGCCTGCTTGATTTGCCGGATCGGCCGCTTGTCGACGATCAGTTCGCGGATTTCATCGTTCAGGGTCAGGATTTCCGCGATCGAGCGGCGCCCCTTGTAGCCGGTGCCACGGCAATCGCCGCAGCCCTTGCCTTCCATAAAGCGGTAGTCCGCGACGTCGCCGCGCGCCAGGTTGACGCTGGCCAGTTCCTGCTCGGACGGCGTGTATTCGACGGCGCAATGGGGGCAATTGATGCGCACCAGGCGCTGCGCCCAGATGCCGTTCAGCGCCGACACGAACGCATACGGATCGATGCCCATGTGGGTAAAGCGGCCGAACACGTCGAACACATTATTGGCGTGCACGGTGGTCAGCACCAGGTGGCCCGTCAGCGCCGACTGCACGGCAATTTCGGCGGTTTCACGGTCGCGGATTTCACCCACCATGATTTTATCGGGATCGTGGCGCAGGATCGAGCGCAAGCCCTTGGCAAAGCTCAGGCCCTTCTTTTCATTGACGGGAATCTGCAGGATGCCGGGCAACTGGTATTCGACCGGGTCTTCGATCGTGATGATTTTTTCGCGGCCATTGTGGATTTCCGTCAGCGCCGCGTACAGCGTGGTGGTCTTGCCGGAGCCGGTCGGGCCCGTCACCAGCAGCATGCCGTAGGCCTCTTGCGCCAGGGTGCGCAGCGACGCCAGCGAGGGCGCATCGAAACCCAGCGCTTCGAGCGTCAGCGCACCATACGATTCAATCATGGCGCGCTTGTCGAGCACGCGGATCACCGCGTCTTCGCCGTGGATCGACGGCATGATCGAGACCCGCAAGTCGATTTCGCGGCCGCCGGATTCGACCCGGAAGCTGCCGTCCTGCGGCACGCGGCGCTCCGCGATATCGAGTTCGGCCAGCACTTTTAGACGCGAGATGATTTGTTCGGCCACGTCGATGCCGTTGACGGAGGTGGCGTGATCGAGCACGCCGTCGACCCGGTATTTGACGGCCAGGCCGCCCGCCGTGCTTTCCAGGTGGATGTCGGACGCGCCGGCCTTGAGCGCGTCATACAGCGTGGAATTGACCAGGCGCACGGCCGGGCTGGCCGCTTCCGACGCGGACGCGAACGACAGCACGGCGGCGGTCTTGCCATCGCGCCGGCCGTCCGCCGCGCCGGGCAACAGGCTGTCCACGGCGCGCGCCGATTCTTCCTGTTTCGACAGGTAGGCCTGGATATCGGCCTGCAGCGCCAGCACCAGTTTGAGCGGCGCATGCGGCGTGGCGCGCGCATGGGTCGACAGCCAAGTCTGCAGATCGAGGTCGAACGGATCGGCAATCACGCCCAGCGCGACGTTGCCGGCGCCGCGCAGCAGCACGCAGTGGCGCGCCATGGCCTGCGACAATGGCAGCAGGTCGAACGCGGGCGCCAGCGCCAGCATGTCGGCGGTTTCCACCACTTGCAGGCCGAACGGCTTGGCCAGTTCCCGCACCGCCACGCGCGGCTCGATGCCGGTCAGCGCTTGCAGTTCTTCGACCAGCGTGCGCTTGCTCTGGTCGCGGCGCGCGCGGGCCCGTGCCAGCATTGCGCCATCAATTGCGCCAT
>JAIENA010000453.1 GCA_019751755.1 Burkholderiaceae bacterium
GCGGCCCCGGCGCAACGCCGGACGCCGCCACGCCACCGCCGTGCCGCGCCGCCGATGGTTGCCCCGGCCCGCCGTTCGCCTTCGCGCCGCCCAGGGCGGCAACGCCCTCCTCGTCGCCGCCCGCCGTTGCCAGTGCCGTTGCCGATAGCGGCGCAGATAGCGGCGAAAATATACGCTGTTCCATCATGACTCCTTGCGCCGCCCGGCGCGGTTTTTCGCATACACCACCGGCGCCACGATCGCCAGCACCGTCAACAGCAGCACGATCGACGCCGCCGACGCCAGCCCCAGGTTGGCGCGGCCAAACAGGTAGTCCATGATGAACTTGGCCGGTACTTCGGAGGCCGTGCCGGGACCGCCCTGCGTCATCGCCACCACCGCGTCGAACAATTTGACGACCATGACGAACAGCAGCACGAACGCGGTCGACAGCGACGGCCCCAGCATCGGCAACACGATGCTGACATACACGCGCCAGCGCGGAATGCCATCGATGCGGGCCGCCTTCCAGATTTCCTCGTCGATGCCGCGCAAGCCCGACAACAGCAGCGCCATCACCAGCCCCGCCGCCTGCCACACGGTGGCGATCACCACCGTGTAAATCACCATGTCCTGGTCGACGATCCAGTCAACCCGGGCCTCGGCAAAACCGAGCCCGCGCAACACCGCCTGCAAGCCCAGTTCAGGATTGAGCATCCATTGCCACACCAGGCCGGTGGCGACAAACGACATCGCATAGGGGTACAGGAACACGGTGCGCAGCAAGCCTTCGGCCATGATTTTCTGGTCGATGAACACCGCCAGCAAAAAACCGATCACCAGGCTGGCCACGATAAACAGCGCGCCATAGACGGCGATGTTATGCAGCGACACCAGCCAGCGGTCGTTATCGAACAGTTTGGTGTACTGCGCCAGACCGACGAAATCATCGGCCGGGAAGGTGCGCGCACTGGTGGTGGACACCCGCGCCGTCCACAGCATCGTGCCCAGGTAGCACAGCAGCACCGTCACCGCCATCGGCAGCAGCGCCGCATAGGCCGCCAGCGAGCTTGCCGCGCTGCCGCGCCGGACGCCATTCCATATGCCGGTCGCCATCGATTAGCCTTTCAATGCGGCGGCAAACGCTTTCTGGGCGTCCTCCGGCGACTGGTTGCGGTTCCAGAAATTGGTCAGCACATCCTGTAGCGCGCCATTCTGATCGGGCGCCACCAGCAATTCCGAGTTCGGCAACTGGCGCGATTTGTCCTTGATGATGGCGATGCCCTGCTGCGCGCATTGGTCCAGGCTCGATGCGTCGATATCGAGCCGCGCCGGGATCGATCCCTTGCGGGCGCTGAACGCGACTTGCGCGGCCGGCGATGTCACCACCGACGCCAGCAATTTTTGGGCTTTGACGACGTCGGCCTTGTTCGACTTCGGGAAGACCAAGACATCGCCCGCCACCATGTACGAGGACTTCGGTCCGAAACCGGGGAAGCAGCCATAATCTCTGCCCGGCTCTTGCTTCGCGGCGGCGAATTCCCCCTTGGCCCAGTCGCCCATGATTTGCATGCCGGCCTTGCCCGACACCACCATCGCGGTGGCGTCATTCCAGTTGCGCCCCGGCGAGCCGGCATCGATAAAGCCGCGCAAACGCTTAAACTGCACCAGCACGTTTTTAAACGCGTCGGACTTGACGGCGGCCTGGTCGTGGTCGCGGTACACCTTCAAATACAGGTCGCGCCCGCCCACCACCGCAAACACCGCGTCAAACGTGATTTTTTCCTGCCATACCTGGCCACCGAAGGCCAGCGGCACCAGTCCTGCCGCCTTCAGCTTATCGAGCACGGCAATGAACTCTTCCCAGCTTTGCGGCTCCCCTGTCAGGCCGGCCTTTTTAAAGGCGGCTTTCGAATAAAAGAACCAGCCCGGCATGTGAATGTTGACCGGCGCAGCATAGTAATGGCCGTTGATGCGGATGGCGTCGAGTATCGGCTGCGGCAGCACCTGGTCCCACTTGCCTTGCGCCGCCACCTCGTCGATGTTGTTAAGCATGCCCTGCTCGACGATGTCGCGGAACTGTTTCGAGGTGTTGAATTGCGCCGCCACCGGTGCGGTGCCGCCAACGATGCGGTTGATGGTGGTGGCGCGGGCCTGGTCGGCGCCGGCAATCGCGTTGTCGATCCACTGTCCGCCGGCCTTGTTATAGGCGTCGGCAAACTGGCGGATCGCGGCCGATTCGCCGCCCGACGTCCACCAGTGGATCACATTGGCCTTCAGTGGCGCCTGCGCCAGCGCCGGGGCCGACGCGGCCAGCGCCAGCACGGCCGCCAGCCCGATACGGTAGTTCATGATTGTCTCCTGTAACGCGCGATGTTTGCGCTATCTTATTATTGGGACCGCTATCATACGCCGCCGACGCTTACGGGCGGCTTGCACGCTCGGCCAGGAAGCGTGTCACCAGTTGCGCGCTGCGCTTCGGGGTGCGGACCTGGGTCGCGTAGTCGACATGGACGATGCCGAAACGGCGCTCGTAACCAAAGGCCCATTCGAAGTTATCCATCAGCGACCAGATGAAATAGCCGCGGATATCGACGCCGTCCTTGACGGCCGCATCGACCGCCGCCAGGTGGCGGTTCAGGAACGCAATGCGCTGCGGATCGTCGACCGCGCCATCTTGCAACTGGTCGTCCGACGCGGTGCCGTTTTCCGTGATGTAAATCGGCGGCAGTTGCGGGTAGTCGCGCCGGAAGCCGGTCAGCAAGTCATACAAGCCTTGCGGATACACTTCCCAGCCCATCTGGGTGCGCTCGACGCCGGCCAGCGGCACTTCAGTGAAGCCGTGCGCGCCGTCGCTGACGACATTGGTGCGGAAGTAGTAATTAATTCCGAGGTAATCGAGCGGCGTGCCAATCACCTCCATGTCGCCCTCCAGCGCCATGGGCTGAGCGCCGGGCCACAGCTCCCACAGCGCGGCCGGATACTGTTTTTTCAGCAGCGGGTCCAGCACCCAGTTGTTGTGCTGGATTTCAAACAGCTGCGCCGCGCGCCGGTCGGCGGCGCTGTCACCATCGGTGGTGCCGCGCCCCACATTGGCCACGATGCCGACTTTGGCCGCCGGGTCGTTGGCACGCAGCTTGCGCACCGCCAGGCCGTGACCGAGCAGCAAATGGTGCATGGCCTGGGTGGCGAACACGATGTCCTGCTTGCCGGGCGCGTGGTGGCCGTTGGCGTAGCCCAGATAGGCCGAGCACCAGGGTTCGTTCAGCGTGGCCCAGGCATCGACCAGCCCCGCCAATTCCCGGCTGACCAGGTCGGCGTACTCGGCAAAGCGCAGCGCGGTGTCGCGGTTGACCCAACCGCCGGCGTCTTCCAGGTGCTGCGGCAAATCCCAGTGGTACAGCGTGACAAAGGTTTTCAAGCCGCGTTCACGCAGCGCTTTCAGCAGCCGCTTATAAAAGGCCAGACCCTTGCGGTTCGGCTTGCCCTCTTCGTCCATCACGCGCGGCCACGAAATCGACAGGCGGTAGGCGTCGACATTGAGACTGGCGATCAGCTCGACATCCTGCTCCCAGCGGTGGTAATGGTCGCACGCCACGGCGCCGGTATCGCCATGTAAGACCTTGCCCGGGGTGGCGGAGAACGTATCCCAGATCGATGGCAAGCGAGCGTCGGCGCTGGCGGCACCTTCGATCTGGTACGCCGCAGTGGCCACACCCAGCAGGAAATCCTTGTTCCACAACACGGAATCGGCAGGCGGGTTGAACTGATCGGTGGCGCCGGCGGACTGAATATTTACCACTGGAAAACTCCTCAAGGTAGTCGGTTTGCAAAGGGAGTGGAAGCGCTTCCACCGATGTCCAGATACTAACAGCGAAGAAAATCCGTCGTCAACCAAAATGTTGGAAAACTACTTTTTCCGATGAGCATGCCGGCGATGCAAGACATGCGATATGGAAGTCACTGAAAGTGCGCTACTGATGCGAAAATGTGGCAGGGCGTCATCGTGGCCTGTAGTACAATTAATGCAGGTAAATATTTTCCTCAGGGAAAACCAAGGAAAAAATATCTTGCTTAGCATGCACACCAACAACGCCTCGCTGGCCGCGATCAATGCGGCGGGCCGCTCTCAGCGTTCGCTGAGCGTGTCCAATGAGCGACTCGCGACCGGTTACCGGATCAATTCAGGCCAGGACGATGCTGCCGGCCTGCAAATCGCCACGCGCCTGCATGCCCAGAATGCCGGCATGAAAATAGCGATGCGCAATACCCAGAACAGTATTTCCAAGCTCCAGACCATGGATTCCATGCTGGAAAGCTTGAACCGTTCCATGTTCCGCATGCAGGAACTGGCCACGCAATCGGCCGACGGCAGCTACACCGACGCCGACCGTGCCGCCATGCAGCTGGAATACGATGAACTGGGCTTGCAAAACGAACGCCTGGTGAAGGAAGACTTGCTGTACGGCAACAATGGTCTGCTGGCCGGCAAGGCCGCCAATGACTTCGTCACCCGCTTCCAGTTTGGCGCGACTTCCGAAGAAAGCACGGAATACGAGTTTGAAACGCTGTACAACAATGCGCTCGATGCGACCCGCAACACATCTGGCGTCAATGTGCCCTACCAGGTGGTTTTGCCGGGCAATGTGATTGAAACCCGGGTCACCGATACCGGCGCCGAATTACTCAGTTCGGGTGGGGCCAATGCCGTGATGGGCCGCATCAACACGGCGATCAACCTGGTGGCGCAATCCCGCTCGGAAGTGGGTGCGCTGATCAACCGCCTCGACCACACCTTCAACAACCTGCAAACCGCCGTGGAAAATGGGCTGGTGTCGGAAAGCCGCTTTATGGATGCGGATTATGCCGATGAGACCGCGAATGCGACGACACAATTGATGCTGCTGCAATCGAGTACAGCGATGATGCGCAAGAGTAATGTAACACCCGCGCTGGTGATTGCACTGCTGCGATAAGACTACCGTTCTGTCGAAAAACTTTACACCTTCCAACTTTCAATGCACTTAAGTAATTGATTTTTATATCCTGGAATAAATATTGCTTGTATTTTGTAAAACATCAACCTTCCAGGATGACCGATGAAAGTAGCAAAATTATTGGCAGCGGCACTCTTCGCCTGCACCACGTTTGCCCAGGCGGCGGTAGTGACTGTCAATACGACCGACAGCCGATTCAATAGTGCCGCGATGAATCAAGGCTGGTGGAACGATAAGGACTATGCCGGCTCCGACACCAGCAACTCCATTTACACCGGCGGCCAACTGTACGACGATATCACGCTGCGCAGCTTCTTCTCGTTTGACCTGAGCAATGTACAAGGCACCATCACCGGAGCCAGCTTGCGCGTCATGCGCGGCTCGCAGTCGACATCCGCGCACCTGGGACTGTGGGATGTCAGCACCGATGCCGCCACGGTCAATTTCAATGACGGCGTCAATGCCGCCATATGGGAAGACCTGGGTAGCGGCAATTCGTACGGACAATTCCTGATCCGCCGCGGCGACCGCGACGACTTCCTGACGCTGGACCTGAATGCCACGGCGCTGGCCGACTTGAATGCCGCCACCGGCTATTTCACCATCGGCGCCGTCGTTGGCAGTGATGAGTTTATTTTTAGCGGCATCCCAAGCGTTCTGGGCACATTCCTGGACTTGACGATCGCTGACAACAATACCGTTCCAGAACCGGGCACCGCCGCGTTGCTGCTGTCCGGCCTGGCTGCCGCCGTGGCAAGCCGCCGTCGCCGTCGCAACCAATAACCGCCACGCAGACTAAAAAGCCCCATTCCCGGAAACCGGCAATGGGGCTTTTTAGTTAACCCGGCAGAACCGGGTAACGCTGCTTATTTCTTGTCGGTCGGCGGCACCACTGGCGCCATGAACGGGAAGGCGCCAAACAGCGACTTGCTCTGGTTTTGCATTTGTTCCTGCATCTGTACGAACAGGGTTTTGCTCTGGTCGATGTAGTTGTTCATCATGCCCTGCATGATCGGCCCCTGCACATTCATAAACTGCGACCACATGTCCGGCGTGAATGGCTTACCGTCCAGCGTGGCGCTGGTGAATTTGCGCTGGATATCGGTGAACGCCTCGACATTCTTTTCCAGGTACGACCCCATCATCCCCTGCATGGCGTGGCCATAATAGCGGATGATTTGCGCCAGCACGCTGGTGGAAAACATCGGCACACCACTGGCTTCTTCTTCCAGGATGATTTGCAGCAGGATGGCGCGGGTCAGGTCTTCATTCGATTTGGCATCGACCACCGTGAATTCTTCATTGTCGAGCACAAGCTGTTTTACATCGGTCAGTGTGATGTAGGAACTGGTTTGCGTGTCGTATAAACGGCGATTCGGGTATTTCTTGATCAAGCGTTCCGCGTTTTTTTTAGCACTACTCATCACAAATTCCATTTATTGCGCCGCAGCGCGCGCTCGGTTATTTTCAAAAAAAAAGCGGACCAAGGTCCGCTTTCTTACGTGTGCCTCTTGCTTCTATTATAGAGTGAAAAAAACGCGCTGGGCACAGGTTTTCGCGAAGCAACACGAGCGCACCCGCATTGCAACAGCCAAGTTCAAAAAATCAGTCGGCCCGCGCTTTCACATAACGGCCCGGCGCCGCTTCAATCGGCAGGTATTTCTTACTGCCGTGCATTTTCGGCGCCGGCACGTCCTTGCCGCCGTGTTCGGCCAGGAAGGCCGCCCACTGCGGCCACCAGCTGCCTTTATGCTCGGTGGCGCCATCGAACCAGGCTTGCGCATCGGGACGCGCGGCACCCTTCTTCGGCGCCACATCGTTGGTCCAGTAACTGCGCTTGTTTTTCGAGGCGGGATTGATGACCCCGGCGATATGGCCGGAGGCGCCGAGGATAAAGCGGTTGTTTTTCGGCTTTTTCGGATTCAGCAACTCATTCGAGCCATAGGCGGCCGCCCACGGCACGATATGGTCTTCGCGCGACGCATAAATAAAGGCTGGCGCATCGATCACCGACAGGTCGACTTTCTCGCCCGCCACCGTCAATTTACCCGGCTGCTTCAAATTGTTTTCCAGATAGGTATTGCGCAGGTACCAGCAAAACATCGGGCCCGGCAAATTCGTGCTGTCGGAATTCCAGTACAGCAAATCGAATGGTGGCGGCTCATTGCCTTTCAGGTAATTCGACTGCACGTAATTCCACACCAGGTCATTCGGGCGCAGGCTCGAGAACGTGGTCGCCAGATCGCGCCCCGGCATCAGCCCGCCCGCTTTCAGCGCTTGCTCGCGCAATGCCACTTGCGTCTCATCGACAAACACACTGAGCACACCGGTATCGCTAAAGTCCAGGAACGTCGTCAACAGCGTCACGCTGGCCGCCGGCTGCTCGCCGCGCGCCGCCAACACCGCCAGCGACGTGCTCAACAAGGTGCCGCCAACGCAGAAGCCCAGAACGTTCAATTGCTCCTGGCCGCTGATGTCGCGTACCAATTCGATGGCGTTGATGACACCGCGCTCAACGTAATCGTCCCACGTGATTTTCGCCATCGACTGGTCCGGATTGCGCCAGGACACCAGGAACACGGTATTGCCCTGTTCCACCGCGTAGCGCACCAGCGAATTTTCCGGTTGCAGGTCGAGAATATAAAACTTGTTGATACACGGCGGCACCAGCAGCAACGGACGCTGATGCACGGTGGCCGTGGTCGGCGTGTACTGGATCAGTTGGAACAAGTCATTTTCATAGACCACCTGGCCCGGCGTATTGGCCAGGTTTTTACCGACTTCGAAGGCCGATTCATCGGACAGCGTAATGTGGCCCTTGTTCATGTCGGCCAGCATATTGGCCAGGCCCTTGGTCAAGCTTTCGCCCTTGGTTTCCACCAGCTTTTGCTGGGCTTCCGGATTGGTGGCGAGGAAATTGGCCGGCGACATGGCATCGACCACTTGCTGGACGGCGAAGCGGATGCGCTGCTGTTGCTGCGGTGCCGCATCGATCGATTCCGCCATGGCGGTGAGGAATTTCGCGTTCAGCAGGTATGATGCGGCATTGAATGCTGTCACCGGATTACTTTGCCAGGCTGCCGACGAGAAACGGCGGTCGGCCACTTCCGGCGATTTGCCACCGACAAAGTCCTGCCACAGTGTGGAAAACTGGGCAATGTAGTCGTTTTTCAGTTGCTCGATCACGTCAGGCTTGATGGCGGCGCCCGCGTCGCGCAGGACCGCCGTGACCGGGTGCGATTGCACTTCAGGCACCATGTTGAACCAGGATTGCCACTGATTGGGGTCGCTGAACTGCGACATCCAGGCGTTGGCAAAGGCTTGAGGATCAGGCAATTTCATGTTTAAGTCCAATCTGATAAGTTTTAACCGGAACTGCTTATGCTGCTCATTGCTGTTGCTTGGATCTACGTGGTCGCGCTGATGGCGCTGACCGAACCGACTGTGGTTGCGGGCATTATGACGTTATTAATGTACTGTGTCTTGCCATTAGGAATACTTATTTATATAACAGGCAGCGGCCGAAGACGGCGCCGCAAGGCTGCCATGATACAGGAAAATGTTGCGCCGCAACATGGTGCGGAACAAGGGAAATCGCCGGACTGAGCCGGCGATTGGCAAGGATCAGATCGCCGATTTGATCCAAATCAAACTAGCCTGCCGTCCCGTGACACCGTCACGGCGATAGGAGTAAAAGCGCGCCGAATTCGACACGGTGCAATATTCACCGCCTGCAATATTCGTCACGCCGGCGGCCTGCAACAGGCAGCGCGCCAGTTGATACAGATCCGCCAGGTGTTTGCCGGGCCGTCCATTGATGGCGCGGAAAGCCCCGCGCAGCGTAGCCTCCATCGCGGGGCCTTCCGCGCGCGCCACAAACGCTTGCAGCACTTCGTCGCCCACTTCAAATTGGGCCGGGCCGATCGCCGCGCCCAGCCACGCCATCACGTCGCCGGCGCCCTCCTCGCGCATGGCCTGCACGGTCTGTTCCAGCACCCCGCTTGCCAGCCCGCGCCAGCCCGCATGGGCGGCGCCCACCACGGTGCCGGCCGTGTCGCAAAACAGCACCGGCAGGCAGTCGGCGGTCATCACCGTGCAGACGGCGCCGGGACGGCTTGCCACGGCGGCATCGGCTTCCGGCACGTCGCCGGGGTGGACCCGGTCGATCCGGGCCACCGTGACGCCGTGTACCTGATTCATCCAGACCGGATCTTCCGGTAACAGCGCCGTCAACGCACTGCGGTTGGCCGCCACGTGGTGCGGCGCGTCACCAACATGGGTGCCCAGGTTGAGGCCACCGCCGCCCTGGCCGTCGTCATACGGCGCCGGACTGGCGCCGCCACGGCGCATCGTCATCAGCGCACCGACATTGGCGGGCAAACCCGGCCAGTCGGCCGGCGCCCAGCCAGGCGCTGTCATGCCATCACACGCGAATGATTTCAACATCGTGCTCGTCGTCTTCATCGTCGTCATCGTCCACGCCGAAGTCGTAGTCATAGGCGACTTCCTCGTCTTCCGCGCCAACGTCCGACAGGCCCGGGTTTTCAATGCCGCAGGTGTCCAGCAAGTCGGCGAAATCGTCCGACAGCGGCACCCGCCATTCGACGGCTTCACCGGTGGCCGGGTGAATCAGCCCTAGGCGGCGCGCCTGCAGCGCCTGGCGCGGGAAATAATGGGTCAAGTGAGCCTTACCGTAGACCTGGTCGCCAATCAGCGGGAAGCCCACGTGCGCCATGTGGACACGGATCTGGTGGGTACGGCCGGTTTCAAGGCGGCACTGCACCAGGCTGACCGGGCGGTCTTCCAGCTTGCCCGATTCGATCCGCTCGTAGCGCGTGATGGCCGGCTTCGAACCCATCGCGTTCGACACCGCCATTTTCACGCGGTCGCGCGGATGGCGGCCCATCGACAGGTTGATGGTGCAGGTGGTTTGCGGCGTGCCCCAAACCAGGCACCAGTATTCCCGCTTGACGGTGCGGGCCTGCAATTGGCGCACCAGTTCGGTTTGGGCCGCCAGGGTCTTGCCGACCACCATCAGGCCGGAGGTGTCCTTGTCGAGGCGGTGCACGATGCCGGCGCGCGGCACGCCGCGCAGCGCCGGGCAGTGCTCCAGCAAGCCGTTCAGCAGGGTGCCGGACCAGTTGCCCGAGCCCGGATGGACCACCAGTCCGGCCGGCTTGTTCACGACGATCAAATGGTCGTCTTCGAACACGATATTGAGCTCCATGGCTTCCGCCTTGAAGGCTTCGGACTCCTGGTCGGGTTGCGGCAGGATCACGATTTTTTCATCACCGTACACGGTGGCGCGGGTCTTGGACTTCTTGCCGTCCACCGTGACAAAGCCCTCTTCGATCCACATTTGCAGGCGGCCGCGCGAGAATTGCGGCACCAGTTTCGAGATCACTTTGTCGAGGCGTTCGCCGCATGCATCCGGCGCCAGCTGCAGTTCGATGGGCGCCAGCGGATCACTCGCCGCCTCATCGGGCAGGAAGTCATCGGTGTCGGCGTCAAATTCGTTATTGTTTAAAGTCACAGCATTCCCATCGGCTATAATCAGCCAGTTGTATCAAATTTGGTTAAACGTTCTTGCGAAACAACATGCAAAAAAAATTATCGGTAATTGCAGCAACGGTCGTACTGCTTGGCTTATCCGCGTGTAGTTTGCTGCCGGAAAAGGCAGATGAGACCAAAGGCTGGTCCGCGACGAAATTATACTCGGAGGCCATGGAGGAATTGGAAGGCGGTCATTACGAGCGCGCCGTTCAATTGTTCGAAAGGCTGGAATCGAGCTATCCGTTCGGTACCTATGCGCAGCAGGCGCAAATGAACATCGCCTACGCGCAGTATAAAGCACAAGACCAGGCGCAGGCACTGGCGGCTGTCGAACGTTTCATCAAACTGCACCCGAACCACGCCAACGTCGACTACATGTACTACCTGCGTGGTCTGATCAATTTTAACGACCAGATCAGCTTCCTGAACTTTATTTACGAGCAGGATCCGACCGAGCGCGACCCGAAAGCCACGCGCGAAGCGTTTGCCGCGTTCAAGGCGCTGGTCGAAAAATACCCGAACAGCCAGTACACGCCGGACGCGCTCGACCGCATGAAGTATCTGATCAATGCGATGGCGTCGTATGAAGTCCACGTGGCGCGTTATTACTACCGCCGCGGCGCCTACCTGGCCGCCATCAACCGGGCCCAGGGCGTGCTGGCCGATTACCGCGATTCGCCCTCGATCGAAGAGGCGCTGTTCGTCATGATCCTCGGCTACGAAAAGATGGGCAACAAGCAGTTGTACGACGACGCTATGCGGGTCTTCAAACAGAACTACCCTGAAAGCAAATTCCTCAAGGGGGATGCCACCAACGGTAAAACCTGGTGGAAGTTCTGGAGCTGATCACCGGCGCTCATCCGACCTGACGCACGCGACGGACCGGCTTTACCGGTCCGTTTTTCGTTGCGGCAAGTTTCAGGCAGGATTCAAGCTTCAGCGACTTTACGGCGGAACACCCATTTCCGGTCATCCGACGCCTCCGGCACAAACGCATAGCCATCGGTATCGAAGGCCTTCAGTTTGCGCGGATCGCTGAGGTGATGAACCGCCGCATAGCGCGCCAGCAAGCCGCGTGCCCGCTTGGCATAGAACGAAATAATTTTATATTGGCCGTTTTTCCAGTCTTCAAACACCGGCGTAATCACCGGCACGGTCAGTTTCGCCTTGCGCACCGACTTGAAATATTCTTCCGACGCCAGGTTGACCAGCACCTTGGCGCCCTGCTCTTCCGCGCTGCGGTTCAGCGCATCGGTGATGGTGTCGCCCCAGAACGCATACAGATCCTTGCCACGCGGGTTGGCCAGGCGGGTGCCCATCTCCAGGCGGTGCGGGTGGATCACATCGAGCGGACGCAGCATGCCGTACAGACCGGACAGGATGCGCACCCGCGATTGCGTGTAAGCGAGCTGCTTCGGTGTCAGCGTGCGGGCGGCCAGGCCGTCATACACGTCACCATTGAAGGTCATGACGGCGGGACGCGCTTCCGACGTGTCCGTGCTCCACGACGCGTAGCGCGCCACGTTGAGGGCGGACAAGGCGTCGGAAATGTCCATCAATTCGCCGATCTCGGCCGGCGCGAAGGCACGCAGGCGGTCAATCAATTGCGCGGAGTGGTCGAGGAACTGGGGTTCGGTGCGCAGCTGGGTGGTCGGAGGGGTGTCCAGGTCCAGGCTCTTTGCGGGTGACAGTACTATCAGCATACAATCCAAAAAACTTACTTAAAAACAAGCGACATGATAACCGATACACCGCATCTCCCGCAGCGCCTGGTCCTCGACACCAATGTCTGCCTCGATTTATTCGTGTTCAACGATCCGCGCCGCGCCGAATTGCTGGCCGCGCTGGAGTCCGGCGCGGTGCAAGCGATCACCCGCGCCGACTGCCGCGATGAATACCTGGTGGTGCTGCATTACCCCCATTTGCCGCTGACCGATGACACCCGCCCCGCCTGCGCGGCGCGTTTCGACGCGCTGATCAAGGTCGTGGCGCCGCCCGTCAGCGGCACCCGCCTGCCGGTATGCAGCGACCGTGACGATCAGAAATTCCTGGAACTGGCGCGCGACGCCGGCGCCCACACGCTGCTCACCAAAGACAAGGCGCTGCTGAAACTGGGCCGCAAGCTAGCCAAGGCCGGCATGTTCCAGGTCGTCCAGCCGGACGCCTGGCGCCTGGACGCTGCCCCCGAGGAAAAATAGGCATAAAAACAAGATCTTCTTGCTGACCGGCGGGTCCGGTGCGTTAAAATAAGTTTCACGCATCGTTCAACCATCCTTCACCCGCGCCCCATGAACAGCCGTCACCTTTCGCCAGAAACCGTCCAAACCGCCACGGCCACGCCGACCCTGACCAGCCGCCTGCCGGCCGTCGGCACCACGGTATTTAGCCGCATGTCGGCGCTGGCGCACGAACATGGCGCGGTCAACCTGGGCCAGGGCTTCCCGGACTTCGCGTGCGACCCGCAATTGCCCGAGATGGTGGCGGACGCCATGCGCGCCGGCTTCAACCAGTATCCGTTGATGAGCGGCGCCCCGGTGCTGCGCCAGGCCATCGCGAACAAAATCGCGGCCATCTACGGCCACCAATACCACGCCGACACGGACATCACCGTCACCTGCGGCGCCACCCAGGCCCTGACCACGGCCATCCTGTGCGCGGTCCACCCGGGCGACGAGGTGATCGTCATCGAACCAGCCTACGACTCGTACCTGCCCGCCATCGAGCTGGCCGGCGGCGTGCCGGTCACGGTCTCGATGACGCTGGGCGAACAGGGCTATGCCGTGCCGTGGGACCAGGTACAGGCCAGCGTGACAGCCAACACCCGCATGATCCTGATTAACACGCCGCACAATCCGACCGGCGCCGTCTTACGCGAGGCCGACCTGCAGGCGCTGGCCGACATCGTGCGGGGCACGAGTGTGCTGATTTTGTCCGATGAAGTGTATGAACACATGGTGTACGACGGCGCCCGCCATGAATCGGTGTGCCGCCACCCGGAACTGGCCGCGCGCGCCTTCGTGGTGTCGAGCTTCGGCAAGACCTATCACGTGACGGGCTGGAAGATCGGCTACGTGGCCGCGCCCGCCGCGCTGATGACGGAATTCCGCAAGGTGCACCAATACAATGTGTTCACCGTGAACACGCCGATGCAGCACGGGATCGCAGCGTATATGGCCGATCCGGCGCCGTACCTGGAGCTGCCGGCGTTTTACCAGCGCAAGCGTGACCTTTTCCGCAACGGTTTACAGGGCAGCCGCTTCACCTTATTGCCTGCCGATGGGACTTATTTCCAGTGCGTGCGTTATGATGGGATATCGGACATGGGCGAAGCACAATTCGCGCAATGGCTGACTACGGAAGTCAAAGTGGCCGCCATCCCCGTGTCCGCGTTTTACCGCCAAGGCAAGGAATCGGGCATCGTCCGGTTCTGCTTTGCAAAAAAAGATGACACGCTGGCGCTCGCACTGGAGCGGCTGGCGCGCATATAAAAAGCGCCCTTGTTCGACGAGGCGCCCGGTGGTTGGGGATGATCATGAATCAGTATGCCAGTAGCCTGAACGACCTTGTCATGAGCGATGCCGCAACGCGACACGCCGCAGCGCCCTCGGTGCTGCATGCATTGAATGCGGCCAACCGCCGGCTGGAAAAACTGCTGGCGGATTTGCGCAGCGAGCACAACGCGGAAAACGAATTGCGCACCATTGCGTGCGACGTGATCCACGCTGTCGAACGCAATCCCGATATCGCGCTGGCCTGCATTTTCCTGAACCAGATCAACGGTACTTACGCGGTGCGCCACTGCATCGAAACGGCGATCGTCGCCATCGTGGTGGCGCAGGGCTTGCACAAGTCCGGCAGCGAAATGCTGACCATCACCGCCGCGTCGCTGACGATGAACGTCGGCATGCTGCGCTACCAGAACACGTTCCACAAAACCTCGGCGTTGACCAACGAAGAAATGTCGATCGTGCGCCGCCACCCGCTGGAAAGCGTCGATCTGCTGCGCGACGCCGGCGTCATCGATGAAGACTGGATCGCCTGCGTGCTGCAGCACCACGAAAACGATGACGGCAGCGGCTATCCGGTGGGTTGCTCGGGGATCGAAATCCAGCAAAACGCCCGCCTGATCAGCCTGGCCGACCGTTATTGCGCCCAGGTCTCGGCCCGTAACTACCGCAGTTCCGTGTTGCCCGACCAAGCCCTGGCCAGCATGCTGGTCGATGAAGCCCGGTTTGGCGACAAGGCGCTGTGTACGCAATTTGCCGCCTGCCTCGGCAAGTTTCCGCCCGGTACACTGGTACGGCTACAAAACGCCGAAATCGGCGTCGTCACGCTGCGCAATGGCGATGGCGAAGTGCAGGTGCAATGCCTGCGCGACGCCACCGGCAAGCCGCTGCGCGGTGCGTCCGGCTTCATCGAGGTGGTGCGCCACTCCAATGAGCCCGACTGTGCGATCCGTGAAGCGCTGAGTGAAGACCAGGCCGACGTGCGCTTTTCCATGAAACAGATCTGGGGTGAACAGGCAAGTTTATAGCCACTAGCTTGCTAAATAGATGCAAGCCGATCCTGATCGCGGCATACTATAGTACCTTGCTGCAACTATGGGCTGAACTGATGCTATCCCCCCCCTCCCCAACGACTCCGTGGCGCCGCTGGCACAGCGTGTTGCAACTATTGGGGGCGGCAATCTTCACCCTGCTGGTGGCGACCACCGCCAGCGCCGCCAATACCGCCGTCAGCTTCAATGGCAGCGCGGTCAGTGGCTGCACGCTGGCCGGCACCACGTATAGTTGTCCGCCGTTTTCCCCGACCCAGGATGTCACCATCGCCAGCGGCTACAAGGTCATCCTCAGCGGCGCAATGGATTTCGATTTCAACCAGAAGTTGACCATGAGTGGCACCGCGCAGCTGCAAACCACGGGCACCCTCGACATTGGCGACATCAGTCCAAGCAATCTGAGCATCACCGGCGGCACCCTGACCGCCAGTGGCGGCACCTTCAAGATCGGCGCCCAGGCGCAAACCATCACCGCCAATATCGTCGCCGCCGGCATGACGATCGGCACCGGCTCGACCACGAAAATCACCGGCAACCTGACCTCGACCGGCAAGGTCGACATTGCATCGCACGTCACCATCATCGGCAATATCTCGGGGACCGTGATCGATACCAATTCACCCGTGACACTGACCGGCAACGTCACCGGCAGCACCTCGTTTTCGCTGGCGTCGGGCAGTACGCTGACCGGCAACCTGGTGGCGCCGGTGGTGGAACTGAAACCATCACCGTCGCTCGTGACCGGTAACGTGACCGCCTCGACCTCGCTGAAAATCGGTTCCAGCAGCGGCATCAAGGGCAACGTCGACGCCGGCGAAGTCGAGCTGTACAGCTCGGAAGCCTATATCGACGGCAACGCCGCCGTGAACACCCTCAAACTCAACTGGCACGGCCGCGTCACCAAGGTGATTACCTGCAAGACGGCCACCGCCAACGCCGCCAACTGCAGTTGCGTCGACGACGGCAGCGGCTACGCCAGCACACCCAATGCGCCGGTGTGCGCCGCCGCCTCGAGCGGCGTCCACCATTACGAGATCGCCAACAGCGGCACGGCGCTGACCTGCGAAGCCAAAAACGTCACGATCAAGGCCTGCAGCGACGCCGCCTGCACCGGCACCTATAGCGGCAGCGCCACGGTCACGCTGGCCGGCACCGGCGCGGCGGCCGGCTCATCGGTGACCTTTACCGGCAGCGGCACCGCCACCATCCGCGACGCCACGGCGGAAACCGTGACGCTGTCGCTGAGCAGCACCACGCCGACACCGAGCAACAACACCGTCTGTACCAGCAGCAATGGCGGCAGTTCATGCGCCATGGTGTTTTCCAAGGCCGGCCTGAGCGTTTCCGTCCCCAACCACATTGCCGGCAACGCTCCAATGGTAACGGTCAGCGCGCTGCAGGCTTCGCCGGCCAATCCGAATGTCTGCGTGCCACTGTTCGCCGACAGCACGAAATTCATCGCCTTCAGTTGTTCCTATAACAATCCGGCCAGCGGCACCGCCACGCCGACCATGACCGACACCACCGGCGTGTCCCGCACGCTGCAATGCAACGGCGGCGCCACCACTGGGGTGCCAATGTCGTTTGACGCCAACGGTTCCGGCAGCGTGCCGATGATCTACAACGACGTCGGCCAGGTGGGCCTGACCGCCGCCTACACGTCGACCAATCCGCCGGCATCGCTGGCCGGCAGCACCACGTTTATCACGACGCCGTATAAATTCGTGTTCGACAATATTTTCGCCGGCAGCGCGGCATCGCCCGGCACCGCCAATCCCGGCGCCACCGGGCCCACCGGTGCCACTGGCCTGGCCTTCATGAAGGCCGGACAACCGTTTACGGCCAGGGTAACAGCCTATTCGGCGAAGGGCGCCGTGACCAAGAATTTCGGGCGCGAAAACCCCGCCGCCACCTTGTCGATTTCTCACATCCGAGTGGCGCCCACCACCGGCGTGGACGGCATACTAACCCCAGGCACCATGAGCAGCTTCAACAACGGCGCCGCCACCATTGACGGCCTGAGCTGGACCGAGGTCGGCATCCTGAAACTCAAGGCGACCATGAATACGGCAGGCGGCCTGTATGCCGGCCTGACGGTCCCCACCGACGCCGATCTCACCACGAGCGGCACCATCGGGCGCTTCGTGCCGGACCACTTCGACACCGAGGTGGTGCCCGGCGACAGCGCACACATGACCTGCCCGACCGGCACCAACGCCTTCGCCGTCACCTGCATCAACGGCAAATTCACTTACGCCAACAAGCCGTTCATGTTGACCGTCAAGGCTTACAATGGCCACACGCCCCCCGCCCTCATCAACAATTACACCGGTGAGTACGCCCATGCGCTGGCCATCACGGCCTGGAACGCCGCCGGCGCCAGTGGCGCCGCCAACCAGAACCCCGAATACACGCCGCTCAACAACGCCGCCTCGAACACCGGTGTCATGGGCGCCAGCCCGACATTTACATTTGCCAAGGGCGAAGCCTCCAGCGCCATCAGCTATGCGTTTTCGAAGAATTTTTCCACCGGCAGCACCAGCCAGATCTCGCGGCCGGTCAATGTCTATTTCAGGGCCACGGACGTCGACGGCACGGTCACCGTGTCGTCCTTGCGCAGTCCGGCCGCCAGTTCGGTCGAAGGCGGCGCCACCATCGCCAGCGGACGGCTGTATGTCACCAATGGCTATGGCTCGAACAGACTGGCGATGATGATCAATCTCTATGCGCAGATATGGAATGGCCGGCAATTCTTCAGCCATGCCTATGACAACGCGAACCCGCTGGCGTCGGTCCCGGTGGCCGGCACCGGGACTGCGACCGCGCTGTTCTCGTCCGGCGGTGGTGTCACGTTCGTCAATTGCAACGGCACGCTGCTTAGTGGCGGCAATTGCATCGCCGCCTTGTCGGTGGCCAGTAGCCCTGACCGGGTGTCGTTTGATAAGGGCAAGGCGTCCATCCGCCTGACAGCGCCCGGAAGCAGCTTTTCCGGCACTTTCGATCTCACCGTCAATACCGTGCCGTGGCTGCCTAGCACCACCAGCCGCTCGGTGTTCGGCACCTTTAACGGCGGGCCGGTGGTGTATATGCGCGAAATCTACTGAGTCGGATACCGCGTAGGATTAACGCGCCGGATTAGCGCGTCGGATTAGCGCGCCATCTGCTGCAGCTTGCGCTCGACAAAGCTGGTCAGCTCGGGCGTCAGGCTGCCGCTGGCTTTGGCGCGGGCATAGGCGTCCTGCGCTTCGCTGCCGCGCTTGTCCGCCTGCAGGGAGATGCCCAGTCCCATCCACCAAATCCCGTTGTGCGGCATCAGCCGCAGGGCGGCCTGATATTGCTCGACCGCTTCATGATGGCGCTGCGCCTTCTGCAGCACGCCGGCCAGGAACGCCAGATAATCAGGATTGGCGCCGGCATACGGCAAGGTCCGTTGCAGCGTCTCAATCGCCGCAGAACCTTTTTCAATTTGCAGGCGCGCCAGCAGCATCGCCATTTGCGGCTGCCGCAGATCAAGGCCCAGCCCCAGCTGCAAATGGCGGATCGCCTCCTCATTGCGGCGTGCTTCCAGCAGCAGGCCCACCAGCGTCTGGCGCGCCGCGTCATGGCGCGGGAACACCAGCACCGCCTGCTCCAGTTGGGCAAACGCTTCCTGGACACGGCCTTCCTGCAGTGCCGCCAGCGCGCGCTTATAGGCATTATCGCCCTGCTGTTGCGACGTCATTGTGACCCCGCCCGCCACCGGTTGCGGCGCGCCCGCCACCTCCTTGGGCTGCAGCCGGGCCGACTCGCGTACCGGATCGCGCGCACGCGCCGGCGCCGCTTGCGGCGTGGTTGCGCTGGCGCTGGCCAGTGGCGGCGCCTGGCGGGCGCGATGCTGCGCCGCC
>JAIENA010000503.1 GCA_019751755.1 Burkholderiaceae bacterium
TGCTTCAATTTGCCGGAATCGGCGCAGAAGGCGCGGATGCCTTCGGCCAGTTTTTCCGTCGCCATCGCATCTTCATTGAGCATGAAGCGGAAGGTTTTTTCATCCACCGACAGTTGCACCAGGCCGGCGGTGCCATCGGTCCCCAGCTTGCGCTCGACCGGGGCGTTGGTGTCGGCCAGTTTTTGCAGCAAGTCCGGGCTGATGGTCAGCAAATCGCAGCCGGCCAGTTCCAGGATCTGGCTGGTGTTGCGGAAGCTGGCGCCCATCACTTCGGTCTTGTAGCCGAACTTGCGGTAGTAGTTGTAAATGCGCTTGACCGATTGCACGCCCGGATCTTCGGCGCCGATGTAATCAATGCCGGTGCTCTTCTTGTACCAGTCATAGATGCGGCCGACGAACGGCGAAATCAGTTGCACGCCGGCTTCCGCGCAGGCAATCGCCTGGGCCAGCGAGAACAGCAGGGTCAGGTTGCAGTGGATGCCTTCTTTTTCCAGGATTTCCGCCGCGCGGATCCCTTCCCAGGTGGAGGCGATCTTGATCAGTACGCGTTCGCGCGGAATCCCGGCTTTTGCATACAGGGCGATCAATTCACGGCCCTTGGCCACGTTGGCGTCGGTATCGAACGACAGGCGGGCATCGATTTCGGTCGACACGCGGCCCGGGATGACTTTCAGGATTTCCGTGCCGAAGGCGATCAGCAAGTGGTCAATGATGTCGCCGGTGCTGGCGTTGGGATTGTCGCGCACGGCCTTTTCCAGCAGCGGCTTGTACTCATCCTTTTGCACGGCTTTCAGGATCAGCGATGGATTGGTGGTGGCATCGCGTGGCGTATACGCCTTGATCGACTGGAAATCGCCGGTATCGGCAACGACGGTGGTGTATTGCTTGAGCTGTTCTAATTGGTTCATAGCGGGTGTCTAGCGTTGCGGGATAAAAGGAGTCAAACCTGAACAGTACATTGTACACAATCAGCGCCTACAGTTAACAGATGGCGCGCGTACTGCGCTGATGCAGTGAAAAGTCGATTACCATTGCAACACTTTATCGCCATTGATCCCATGTTGGCCGCCGCTGATCGCGTCACCATGACAACCACGACATAAAGGACACCGATTTGTCGCCGACGATTTTTGTCTCCATCGCCAGCTACCGCGATCCCGATTGCCAGAATACGGTGCGCGATCTGTTTGACAAGGCGGCCCGGCCGGAGCGGGTATCGATAGGCATTTGCTGGCAATTCGTGCCGCACGAAGATGACGACTGCTTCGTCGTGGAAACGCGGCCGGCGCAAGTGCGCACCATCCATGTGCACGCGTCCGAAAGCAAGGGCGCCTGCTGGGCGCGCAGCCAGGTGCAATCGCTGTGGCAGGGCGAGGATTATTACCTGCAAATTGACAGCCATATGCGCTTTGTGCCGGGCTGGGACGAGCTGCTGATCGCGATGCTGGCGCAATGCGCCAGTCCCAAACCGGTGCTGTCGACCTATCCGCTGACGTTCACACCGCCCGATACCTTCGGCGAGGCAGGCGTGGTCACGATTTATCCGAAGGGATTCGATGATTGCGGGGTGCTGGCGCAGCGTTCGGAAATGGCCAGCATTACCGATGCGCCGCCGCTGCCGCGCCAGAATGCCTTTATTGGCGCGGGCCTGATCTTTGCGTCCGGCGCCGTTGTCGACGAGGTGCCGTATGACCCCTATCTGTATTTCGAGGGCGAGGAAATCTCGCTGGCGGTGCGCCTGTGGACCAGCGGCTGGGATATCTTCGTGCCCAATGCGGTGGTGGCGTACCACGATTATGGACAGCGGCCGGAACGTCCCCGTCACTGGAAGGACCAGCCTGACTGGGATAAACTGAACCAGCAAGCGCGCCAGCGCATCCGCTATGTGCTGGGCATGAATTTGCCGGGTATGAGCAAGACGCGTGACGCCGACCTGGTCGAGATCGAGCGCTTTGGTCTGGGCACGGCGCGCTCGCTGGCCGACTATGAAGCCTTTGCCGGACTGGATTTCCGCGCCCGCCTGTATCGCGGCATGCCATTATTGAAGCCGGAGAGCGTCGCCGACCACCCGGCGCAATGCGCGGCGCGCAAAGACATGTTTACGCGCATCTGGCGCGACAATTTCTGGCATTGCGAAGAAACCCGCTCCGGCGCCGGTTCAGCCCTGTCGGCCACCACCGGCTTGCGTCTATGGTTGCCCGCGACGCTCGCTTTTCTCGGCGTCGAGATCCTGGTCGACGCCGGTTGTGGCGACCTGAACTGGAGCCGCGAGCTGGTCGGTAAGCTGCGCCTGTACCTGGGGTTTGATATCGTGCCGGAACTGGTGGATGAGGTGCGCGCGCGCATGCAAGACCAGCCCCATTGCCTGTTCGCGCAAACCGATATTGTCACCGCCACCTTGCCGCGCAGCGACGCCATCCTGTGCCGCGATGTCCTGACCCACTTGCCGCTCGATGCGGTGCTGATGGCATTAAAACGCTTCCGCCAGAGCGGTGCGCGCTACCTGATCGCCACCACCCATACGGTGGGCCGCAATGACTACATTTACAGCGGCGGCTGGGCCGCGCTGGACTTGACCGCCGCCCCGTTCAACCTGCCACCGCCGCGCATGGTGTTCGATGAAGGCGGCACGAAGCGGTTGGCGGTGTGGGGGATCGGTGATTTGCCGGAGTAGTGGCAGAGGCGTTTGGCAATGCGCCGGGGACTAGCATGGAATGAGATTCTGATACCCATATCGACATTCCGGAGCGCGACGCTCACTTCCGCCGCCGGTGAGGTGCGCTACAATGAACCAATCGCTCACCCTGAGGATGTTGTAATGCTGACAAATGAAATGAAGCGCCAGGCTTTCCTGAAGCTGCGTACCGAAAATTACCGTGCCAGCCTGCGCCTGGAGGGCTTGACTCCGCGCCCGGCGACCGCCAACAAGCCTGCGCCAGCCACGGCCACGCTCAAGACCAAGCATGCCTGATAAGTACGGCGCCGGCGGGGACGCGCAATATTGCTATCCCAAGTCCAACGTCCTGATCAACAAGCTCGGCCTTACCGACGAGGCCGCGCTGGAAGCGGCCGAAGTCGAACTGACCCAAGCGCGCATCGAGCAGTTCGAACCCGATTTCGACAATATTTCCCTGTCCGCCTTGCGCGGCATTCACCGTTTTCTGTTTCAAGACGTTTATCCTTGGGCTGGCGAGCTGCGGACGGTCGATATCAGTAAAGGCAGTACCCGCTTCGCCAACGTGAGTCGGGTTGGGCCTGAGGCGGACAAACTCTTTCGGCAACTGGCGCAGGAAAACTACCTCGTAGACTTGCCGCGCGAGCAATTCGTTGCCCGGCTGGCCCACTACTATTGCGAACTCAATGTCATCCATCCATTCCGGGATGGTAACGGACGCGCCCAACGCTTGCTGTTTGAAGTCATCAGCATCAATGCCGGCTACTTGCTGCGATGGGGGCCGATCGGCCGCGCGGAGTGGTTGGACGCCAACATTGCCGCCTACAACTGCCGGCTGGAACCGTTGACGGCGCTGCTGGCGCGCGTTCTGACGCCGATCTGAACGCCGCTGCTACCTTTGACGCCTGCATGATGCGGCGCCGTCGAAGTAACTTGACTGTTAAGTGCCGTTGAAAAAACTTGCCAATCCGTGGCACATTCGCTAAGGTATCCGTCCCCGGGATGATTCCCCGGTTTGATTTCTATTAACCAGTGCTAGCCAGGAAAGGAGTTCACCATGATGTTCATATGCCAAAAAACTTCCTCGATGGGCCTGGATAGCCGCGCGTAAGCCGCCTCCCACGAAGCGCTATTTGCTGCTTTATTTGCTGCTTCATTTGTCGTGCCTCGCGCGCGATCCAGTGCCCGTTTTTCGCAATCTCCACTATGGAATTCCGGAATGGGCAATTACATCCGTACCGTATCCGACCGCGCAATTGTCGTGGCGTCGGAACAATTATGGCTCGAAGACTCGGCCATACAGCAATTAAAAAACACCTCCCTGCTGGCCGGCATGCGCCGTGTGGCGGGCTTACCTGATTTACATCCGGGGCGTGGCTATCCGGTCGGCGCGGCCTTCTTTGCCACCGGCCGCTTGTATCCCGCGCTGTGTGGCGGCGATATTGGCTGCGGCGTGGCGCTGTGGAGCACGGAACTGGTCACGGGCAAGGCCGGTCTCGACAAGCTCGACAAGCAGTTGGGCAATCTCGACGATCCGCCGGACGCCACCGAGCTGGCGCGGCTGTCCGCGCTCGACCCGGCATTGGCGGGCGAGCTGGCGGCGTTGTCACAGCAATTGCAGGCGGCGGACTTGCCGCCGTCCAGCATGGCGTCGCTGGGGACCATCGGCCTTGGCAATCACTTTGCCGAACTACAGGCCGTGGACCATGTGGCCGACAGCGCGGCGGCCACGGCGCTGGGCTTGCAACCGAAGCGCCTGCACCTGGCCGTGCATAGCGGCTCGCGCGGGCTGGGGCAGATCGTGCTGCGCCGCCATGTCGAGCAATTCAACCATGCAGGCCTGGCCGAAGGCACGCCGGAAGCACAGGCTTACCTGGCGCAGCATGCGGCCGCGCTGGCCTATGCCCATCTGAATCGGCGCGTGATTGCCTTGCGCGTGCTGGCCCGCCTGCGCACGCACGGCGCGCCGCTGCTCGATGTCGATCACAACTATGTTGCCCCCGCCGTGGTCGATGGCAATCCCGGCTGGCTGCACCGCAAGGGCGCCAATCCCTCCGGTCAGGGCATGGTGCTGCTGCCCGGCTCCCGCGACGCGTGGAGTTACCTGATACAGCCGCTGCAAGCCGATGGCGACCCCGGTTTGCAATCGCTGGCCCACGGCGCCGGGCGCAAATGGATGCGCACCGACTGCAAGGAGCGCCTGATGCGCAAAGCCACCCCGGCGCAGTTGGCGCGCACCGGGTTGGGCGGCCGTGTGATCTGCGCGGACAAGGCGCTGATTTACGAGGAAGCGCCGCAAGCCTACAAGGATGTCGATACGGTGCTGGACAGCCTGGAAGGGGCCGGCCTGGCGCGGGCGGTTGCCCGACTGCGTCCCGTGTTGACTTACAAGACCCGTGGGGAGTGCTGCTGATGATCCTGTTTCAACTGACAGCCAATACCGGCCCGGCCGAATGCTGCCTGGCCGTGCGCCACGCCTTGCATGCGCTGGTAAAAGAGGCAAACCAGCGCGGAGTTACCGTCGAGGTTTTGGAGGAGCAGGCCGGGCCGGTGCCGGAGACCTATGGCTCCATCCTGCTGGGGCTGCTTAGTGGCGACGCCAATCTGGCGGCGCACACACTGGCGCAGCGCTGGAGCGGCACCTTGCAGTGGATTTGTGACAGTCCGTATCGTCCCGGCCACAAGCGCAAGAACTGGTTCATCGGTGGTGCGCTACACGAACCGCCAGCGCCGTTGCCGGACAGTGAGATCCGCTATGACACCATGCACGCGTCCGGCCCCGGTGGTCAGCATGTGAACAAGACCGCCAGCGCGGTGCGCGCCACACATGTTGCCACCGGGGTGTCGGTGCGGGTGCAGTCGCAGCGCAGCCAGTTGGCCAACCGGCAATTGGCGGCGCGCCTGCTGGCGGGGAAATTGCAAACGCTGGCGGCGCGCCATGTTGAGGCGGCCAAGGCGCAGCGCCGCCTGCAGCATGGGCAGACCGAGCGTGGCAACGCGCGCCGCACATTTGTCGGCCAGCGTTTTATCGAGGCGCAGCGTGGGGAGGGGCGGTGATCAGCCGATAAACGAATCAAACTGCAAATCAAACTCCTGCAGCGCCTTCTGCGCATTCTGCATTTTCTTGCGGAACTCCGGACCGCGCTGCAGTGCCAGGCCGACAGCCAGCACGTCGATGACGACCAGGTAGGCGAGGCGCGCCGAGATCGGCGTGTAGGGGTCGATGTTGAAGATCAGGTCGATCGGGATCAGTACGGTGGCGAGGTCCGCCAGCGGCGTGCCCGACGGCGCCAGCACGATGACTTCGGCGCCGCCGCGGCGCGCCAGCTTGACGGAACGCACCAGCGCCGGGCTGTTGCCGCGCTGGGAAATCGCCACCACCGCATCGCCTTCGCGCATCAGCGCGGCGGCGATACTGTGGATCGCGGGGTCGGCGTAGGCCACGGTCGGCACGCCGGATCGGAAGAATTTATGCTGGGCATCGGTGGCCACGATGCCGGACGTGCCCTGGCCATAGAATTCGATCTTGTTCGACTTCGACAAAATGTCGAGCGCCTTCTGGATCGCTTCCGGACGCAGGTTGTTGCGCAAGTCCAGCAGGGTATTGATCGAGCGGCTGCAAATCTTGTTGATCAGGTCTGCCGCCAGGTCGTCCTGCGCCGGCTGCTCGTTCAGGCCGGGCAGGGCCAATGCCAGGCCCTGCGCCAGCTTCAGCTTGAACTCATGCCAGCCGTCGTAGCCCAGGGTGCGGCAAAAGCGCACCACGGTGGGCTCGGACACTTGCGCGCTGCGCGCCAGTGCCGTGATGTTCTGGTCCACGATCCGGGCTGGATTTTCCAGCACGGCAAGGGCGACCTTGCGCTCGGATTTGGACAGCGCATCAAGTTGGGTACGGATGGAATCAAGCAGCACAGCACGACCTCTTAGTCTTCAGGCAAAGGTGTAGCAGGGGTTTCGTGGAGCGTGCTCCACGCCTGCGGAACGGCCCGGCCCTGCCAGGCCGGGTTCCTTGCGCTCATCAGTCTTCTGGCAGCGCTTCTTCGCGCCATTGTAAGCCGTCGCGGCCAATCAGTGCACTGGCGGCGGCCGGGCCCCAGGTGCCGGACGCGTAGGGCGTCGGCAGCGATTCGTCCTGTTCCCAGTGGTTCAGGATCGGTTCCACCCATTCCCACGCGGCTTCCAGCTCGTCGCCCCGCATGAACAGCGTCAGTTGACCGCGCAGCACGTCGAGCAGCAGGCGCTCGTAGGCGTCCATGCGCGGCATCTTGAACGATTCGCGGAAGTCCAGTTCCAGCTCGGCCGGTTTCAAACGCATGCCTTCGCCCGGGGTCTTGGCCATCAGGTTCATGCGCAAGCCTTCGTCCGGCTGCAAACGGATCACCAGGCAGTTGGGCTGGAAGCTGGAGGTCGGCTGGTTGAAGATCGAGTGCGGGATCTGCTTGAAGCGCACCACGATTTCGGCCAGCGAATCGGCCATGCGCTTGCCGGTGCGCAGGTAGAACGGCACGCCGGCCCAGCGCCAGGTGTCGATTTCCGCCTTCATGGCGACAAAGGTCTCGGTGCGCGAACGCTCCGGTGCTTCCGGCTCGTCGCGGTAGCCCGGCACCGCCTGGCCATCGACGTGGCCGGCGCGGTATTGGCCGCGCACGATGTTTTGCGCCAGCGTGGCAGGGGTGAATTTCTTCAGCGAGCGCAGCACTTGCAGCTTTTCATCGCGCACCGCATCCGGGGCGATCGACGTCGGTGGTTCCATTGCCACGATACACAGCAGTTGCAGCAAGTGGTTTTGCAGCATGTCGCGCAGCGCGCCCGAGGTGTCGTAGTAGCCGATGCGGTTGCCGACGCCGAGTTTTTCGGCAATCGTGATCTGCACGTCGGAAATCCATTCGCGGCGCCACAGCGGCTCAAACAGGATGTTGCCGAAGCGCAGCGCCAGCAAGTTTTGCACGGTCTCTTTGCCGAGGTAGTGGTCGATCCGGTAGATCTGCGATTCCTCGAACACCTTGCCCACTTCGGCATTGATTTGCTTGGCCGATTTCAAATCGCGGCCCAGCGGTTTTTCCAGCACCACGCGCGAGTTCTTGGTGGCCAGGCCATTGGCCTTGAGGTTGTCGCAAATCGTCGCGAACAGGTGCGGCGGCGTCGCCAGGTAATACACGCGCGTCACGCTCTCATCGGTGCGCAGTGCGTCGACCAGCCCGTTATAGGTCGCCGCATCGGTCGCGTTCAGCGACACGTAGACGATGCGGGCCGTGAAGCGGGCCCACGCTTGCTCCGTCACGGCCGGCGACTTGATCAGCGGACGCGACGTGCTGTTGACGATGTTGATGAATTCTTCCTGGGCGCAATCCTGGCGGCCGACGCAAATGATGCGCGCGGTCGGTGGCAGGTCGCCGCAGACATCGCGGGAATACATTGCGGGCAGCAATTTGCGCATCGACAGGTCGCCACTGCCGCCGAACAGAACCAGATCAAAATCGTTGAGAGCCATAATATGTATGAGTTAAGTTGTGCCGGGTTTGCCGTGCTACTTATGAAAATTTACTACATAAATTCTTGATGATCAAGAAAATTTACTACAATTCGAGGCATCGTGTGCATCTGGTGCAAGAGACTTCGCTGCGCAGGGCGGTTTCCGCTGCGCGGAAGCCGCCGTGCCGGCGCTGCCGTAACGCATGCAATGGCGGCTCGCAAGCGAACCGCCCTACGGATCAGGCTTCCACGTAGAGGGAAGCCGGGCGGCCGGATACTTCAACTTTCACCTGTAATACTTTGCCGCTCAGCGGCAGCCGCGCCAGTTCGTCGGCAGGGCGCTTGCCTGCCGTCGTGATGTACAGCGTCTGCAAATCTTCGCCGCCGAAGGTGACCATGGTCGGGCAGCGCGCCGGCAGCGCGATGGTATCGAGGATATCGCCTGATGGCGACAGCTTGACGATACGCCCGCCTTCAAACAGCGCCACCCAGTAATTGCCGTCGGCATCGACGGCGGCGCCATCGGGCCGGCCGCCGTAGTCCGGCGCGCTTTTATCGCTGCTGAACTGGTGCACGACCTGACCATCGGCAATCGTGCCGGCGGCGGCGTCAAACGCATAGCGCGTGACTTTGTGGCCGGCGGTGTCGGCGTGGTACAGCACGCTGTTGTCCGGGCTGAAGCCGAGGCCGTTGGAATTGACCACGTGGGTCGGCCACGCCAGGCGCAAGGCGCCCTTGTCGAGCACGTACATATCGGCGGCCGGTTTGTCGCGCGGCTCATAAATGGTGCCGATCCAGAAGCGGCCCGCCGCATCGGTCTTGCCATCGTTGAAGCGGGTGGTGGCGGTGTCGTAGGGCGCGGCGACCATCGCCGTCACGGTGCCGCTGCCGGTGTCGAGGTGTGCGATGCCGCTGCGCAGCGCCACGATCAGCCCGCCGTTGCCGCTGATGGCCAGCGCCGATGGTTCGCTGGCCATCGGCCATTGCTGGTGGGTTCCCGTGGCCGGATGCAGGCTGTGTACGGCGAAACCGTCGATATCGACCCAGTACAGGGTTTGCTGGTCCGGATGCCACAGCGGGCTTTCGCCCACCTGCATCACGCCATCGAAGGCGGCGCTTACATTGCTCATTAACGTAACTCCTGCGCCGCTTTGGCCATCTCGATCAGGCCGTTGGTGGAGCTGTCGTGGCGCGCCGGCTGCGGTTCGCCCGTCAGCTCGCTTTGGATCGCCTTGGCCAATACTTTACCCAGTTCCACACCCCACTGGTCAAAGCTGTTGATGTCCCACAGCGCGCCCTGCACAAAGGTTTTATGTTCATACAGCGCGATCAGCGCGCCCAGCGCTGCCGGGTTCAGCACGTCCATCAGGATGGTGTTGGACGGACGGTTGCCGGGGAAGGTTTTATGTGGCGCCAGCAAGTCGATCTGCGCGGCCGGAATCCCTTGCGCCGCCAGTTCCGCGCGCACTTCGTCCTCGGTCTTGCCGGTCATGAAGGCTTCCGATTGCGCGAAGCAATTGGCCAGCAGCGCGTCGTGGTGGTCTGCCAGTTCGTGCGTCGGGCGCAGCGCGGCGATGAAGTCCATTGGCGTGATGTCGGTGCCCTGGTGCAGCAGCTGGAAGTAGGCGTGCTGCGCATTGGTGCCGCATTCGCCCCACACCACCGGGCAGGTCGGGGTATCGACCGGATCGCCGCCGCGCGTGATGCGCTTGCCGTTGCTTTCCATATCGAGCTGTTGCAGGTAGGCCGGGAAGCGGCTCAAGTCCTGGTGGTACGGCGCGATCGACAGCGACGCCGCGCCTTCGAACTGGCGGTTCCAGAAGCCGACCAGCGCCAGCAGCGCCGGCAGGTTTTGTTCCAGCGGGGCGGTGCGGAAATGTTCATCCATCTCGTGCGCGCCGGCCAGGAAATCGCTGAAGTAGCCAAAGCCGACCGACAGCGCGACCGACAGACCGATCGCCGACCAGACCGAATAACGGCCGCCGACCCAGTCCCAGAACGGGAACATGTTGGCGGTATCGATGCCGAACTTGGCCACCGCGTCGGCGTTGGTGGAAACCGCCACAAAGTGCCGGGCCAGGCCGTCTTCGGTGCCGTGCTGCAGGAACCAGCTGCGCGCCGTGTGCGCATTGAGCATGGTCTCGGCGGTGGTGAAGGTTTTCGAGGCGATGATGAACAGCGTGGTGTCGGGATCGACTTGCGCCAGCGCGGCGTCCATGTCGTGGCCATCGACGTTGGAGACAAAATGCATTTTCAGGCGCGGATGCGCATAGGCGCGCAGCGCCAGGCAGGCCATTTTCGGTCCCAGGTCCGAACCGCCGATGCCGACGTTGACGATATCGGTGATCGGCTTGCCGGTATGGCCCAGCCATTCGCCGTTGCGGACGCGGTCGGTGAAAGCGCGAACCTGGTCCAGCACCGCATGCACGTCGGCATTGATGTCCTGGCCATCGACCGTCAAGGCCTTGCCACGCGGCATACGCAACGCCGTATGGAGGACGGCGCGCTGTTCGGTTATATTGATCTTCTCCCCGGCAAACATGGCGTCGCGCAGACGCTCCACGCCGCGCTCCCGGGCCAGGCCGGCCAGCAGCTTGATGGTGCCGGTGTCGAGGCGGTTCTTCGAATAGTCGAGGAACAGGCCGGCGGCGCCGGCGGAGAGTTGTGCGAAACGCTGCGGGTCGGCGGCAAACAGGTCGCGCAAGGTGCGCTGGCGGGTCTCGGCATGGTGGGCCGCTAAGGCCTGGTAACTGGTGGTGGAGGTCAGGGCTGGCTGGCGCATAGGTGTCGTAACATCTGGTGGCTGGGATGATTCATCATACAACAAATTCGGTAAATTCACTACGCGAAAAATTGCTTGTATCGCGTAATTTTGTAGTAAAATTTCACTCAAATATGACTCTTGAGGAAATATCATGGCGGTGCATCCCGTACTTGAATCCGTAACAGCTCGCATCATCGAACGCAGCCGTCCATCGCGCGCCGCCTACCTGGCGCACCTGGAAGCGGCCCGTACCAAGGGCCCGCAGCGCGGCGCACTGGCGTGTACCAACCTGGCGCACGGCTTCGCCGCGTTCCCGGCCAATGACAAGCTGTTGCTGAAGGAAGTCAAAAAGCCCAGCGTGGCGATTGTCTCCTCGTACAACGACATGCTGTCGGCGCACCAGCCATTTGAAACCTTCCCGGCCATCATTAAAGACGCGGTGCGCAAAGTCGGCGCCGTGGCGCAATTCGCCGGCGCCACGCCGGCCATGTGCGATGGCGTGACGCAGGGCCAGCCGGGCATGGAACTGTCGCTGTTTTCGCGCGACGCGATTGCCATGTCGGTGGCGGTGGCGTTGTCGCACAACATGTTTGACTCGGCGCTGTTCCTCGGCGTGTGCGACAAGATCGTGCCGGGCCTGTTGATCGGCGCGCTGCACTTCGGCCATCTGCCTGCCGTGTTCGTGCCGGCCGGTCCGATGACGACCGGTATCTCCAATAAAGAAAAAGCGGCGATCCGCCAGCGCTACGCGAAAGGCGAGGCGACCCGCGACGAATTGCTCGAAGGCGAAGCCAAGGCGTATCACGGCGCCGGCACCTGCACCTTCTACGGCACCGCCAACAGCAACCAGATGCTGATGGAAGTGATGGGCCTGCACTTGCCGGGCGCCGCCTTCATCACGCCGGGCACGCCGCTGCGCGAGGCGCTGACGGCCGCCGCCGCCCAGCGCGCCGCGCAGATCACCGACCAGGGCAATGAATACCTGCCGGTCGGTCACGTGGTCGACGAGAAATCCATCGTCAACGCGATTGTCGCGCTGCTGGCCACCGGCGGTTCGACCAACCACACGCTGCACTTGCCGGCGATTGCCAAGGCGGCCGGCGTGATCGTCGACTGGAACGACTTCAATGAATTGTCGGCCGTGGTGCCATTGCTGGCGCGCGTTTATCCGAACGGCGACGCCGACGTCAACCACTTCCACGCGGCCGGCGGCACCGGCTTTGTCATCCGCGAACTGCTGGCGGCCGGCCTGCTGCACGACGATGTGCTGACGGTGCTGGGCAAGGGGCTGAGCCGCCATACGGTGGAACCGTTCCTGGCCGATCCCGACAATAACGACGGCGCGCTGGGCGGCGTGATCTGGAAAGACACGCCGGCGCTGTCCGGCGACGACACGGTGCTGCGTCCGCACACCAATCCGTTCTCGGCTGATGGCGGCATGGTGCTGGTCAAGGGTAACCTGGGCCGCGCGATCATGAAGGTGTCGGCGGTCAAGGAATCGCACCGGGTGGTGGAAGCTCCGGCCATCGTGTTTGATTCGCAGGAAGCCTTTATGGCGGCCTATAAAGCCAAGCAGCTCGACAAGGATTTCGTGGCGGTGGTGCGCTTCCAGGGCCCGCGCGCCAACGGCATGCCGGAATTGCACGCGCTGACCCCGGCGCTGGCCAATCTGCAGGATGCCGGCCGCAAGGTCGCGCTGGTGACCGATGGCCGCATGTCGGGCGCGTCGGGCAAGGTGCCGGCCGCGATCCACGTATCGCCGGAAATCCTGGCCGGCGGCCCGCTCGGCCTGGTGCGCGACGGCGATCTGATCCGGGTTGACGCCACCAACGGCACGCTCGAAGCACTGGTGCCGACCGACGTCTGGCACGCCCGCGCGCTGGCGACGGCGGACCTGACGCCGAACGGCGTCGGCATGGGCCGCGAACTGTTCGCGATGTTCCGCAATACCGTCAGCGAAGCGGAAAGCGGCGCCACCACGTTCCCGCTGCCGTCGCCGATTCCCACCACCGTGCCGCTGCACGATGGCAACCCGGTCGGCAATACCATGCCGGGTTCCGATGAAGATTATTCCCTCAAGAAGGATTGATGATGACTTTGCTGGAAATTATGCGCACCTCCGCCGTGATCCCTGTGATTGCGATTGATGATCCCGAGCATGCTGTGCCGCTGGCGAAAGCGCTGGTGGCGGGCGGCATCCGCGTGCTGGAAGTGACGCTGCGCACCCAGCATGGCCTGGGCGCGATCAGGGCCATGTCGGCCGTGGAGGGAGCGATTGTCGGCGTCGGCACCCTGACGCAACCGGAAGAATTCGCCGCCGCGCGTGACGCCGGCGCCGTGTTCGGCGTGTCGCCAGGCTTGACGCCGGCGCTGGTCGCCGCCGCGAAAAGCAGTGGCCTGCCATTGCTGCCAGGCGTGATGACGCCGTCCGAAGTGATGGTGGCGCGCGAGCAGGGTTTTAAACAGTTGAAACTGTTCCCGGCGGTACCGGCCGGCGGCGTTGGCATGTTGAACGGCATCGGTGGTCCGCTGCCGGACGTGATGTTCTGCCCAACGGGCGGCATTTCGCAAGACACGGCGGCGCAATTCCTGGCGCTGAAAAACGTCGCGTGCGTGGGTGGTTCGTGGCTGACCCCGAAAGACGCCATACTGGCCGGCGACTGGGCCCGCATCACTGAAATCGCCAAAGCCGCCAGCGCTCTGCGCGGTTAATTTCCGTAGTCGGTAGGCCGGATTCGCCGCAGGCGCCATCCGGCATGCGTCGTCATTGCACATGGCGGATTACGCGGGCTGCGCCCGCTAATCCGCCCGACAATCATGTACACTGGCGCTTTCCCGTCCGACACAGTCTTGCATCGTGGATTGCCAGCAGTACTTTCACCTCATCAATACCATCAAGTCCGGCTGGGCCGAGCGCTTTGACGGACTCGATTTCGTCGGTGGCGACGGCTCCCTGATCACCGGCGAACAAATGCGCACCGCGCGCAACAGCTGCGAATTGATGCGGCTGACCCGCCACGTCCACTTGTGCACCGGTTGCACCCGCGCCGAACCCAAGGCGGCCTGAGCCGCGCTTAGGCCGGTGTGGTGGTGTGCATCTGCACGCAATTGCGCCCGGCGTGCTTGGCGGCGTACAGCGCGCGGTCGGCGGCGTTGATCAGGCCGGGCACGTCGTACTGGTCGGCCCCGCTCATGGTGGCGATGCCGACGCTGACCGTCACCAGTTGGCCCGGCGATTGCGCATGTGGCAAGTCCAGTTCGATCACGCGGTTCCGCACGGTTTCCGCCAGCATGTGCGCGGCCTGAGCCAAGGTGTCGGGCAGGATGATGACGAATTCTTCGCCGCCATAGCGCGCCAGCAAGTCCGTCGAGCGTTGCAGCATGCCCGACAGGGAGCTGGCCACCTGGATCAGGCACTGGTCGCCTTGCTGGTGGCCGTAATGGTCGTTATACGGTTTGAAGTGGTCGATATCGATCATCAACAGGGACAGTGCATTGCCATAGCGCTTGGCGCGCCGCAATTCCTTGTCGATCGCCACGTCGAAGTGGCGCCGGTTGGCGATGCCTGTCAAGCCGTCCGAGAAGGTTTGCGAGCGCAGCACCATGGCCTGGTCGCGCAACAGTTTTTCGCGGCCGACTGCGATGCTGACGTCGCTGATCTGGATCAGGCAGTGGCGCCCGGCGCCGGCCACCTCCACCGGTGTCACGGCCAGCGCCTGCTGCATGCGCTCATCGCGGCTGCGGGCGGCCGCATCGCTATACAGGGGGAACGGTGACTTGTTCAGGGTTTGCGACAGTACCGACGGGAAATTGTTGCGCAGTGCTTGCGTGATGGCGGAGTCGATCCGCTTGCCCCGCAGGTCTGCATACAGCGCGAAAAAGTCGCGGCCGATGGTGTCGCTGGCCGGCACGCCCGTATAGCGCTCCATCCAGCGGTTCCACAGCACGATGCGGCAATCACCGTCGAGTACGATGGCGCCGAGATTGACGGAGGCCAGCACGCCTTCCAGCAGGCCGGTACGGTTCGTTTCCATGCTCATCAACCCAAGCCCATCACTTTATCGAGGTACAGGTTGATCTGTTCCTTTAAATCATGCAGCGCCGACACATCGAGGATGAAGGCGACGTAGCCATGGATTTGGTGCATCTCGAGGATAAAGTCGATGTGCAGCATCAGTACCACGGAGTCCGATGCGCTGCCGGATGCGCTGAGGATTTCCTCGCTGGTGCCGACGTGGTACACCGGCAGCGAGCCTTCCAGTTCGCGCTGGAACAGATTGGCCAGGGTGCCGACGCAGGAATTGAGGATGATGTTGCCGATCTCGCTCATCGCCTCCTGTTCCATTTCCGTCAGCTCGGCCAGCGGCACCGATTCACCGACCATCAGACGCACGATTTCCAGGCTTTTATCTTCCGGGAACATCAAGATGGCTTCGGTCTGGAACGCGCCTTCATAGTGCTGGCTGACGCCGCAGATGCGCTGCAGTTGGTCGAGCTTGTTTTTGCCGCCCAACAGCATGGCCGCTTCCGCCCGGTTCAGGAAGCTGATCGACGGCACCGACATCGTGACTTCTTCGTTGACGATGCCGCTCATCGACGCTGCCGCCTGGCCGACGCCGATGTTGAAAATTTCCACCAGCGCGTCGTGCTGCAGCTCGTTCAGCGTAATCATGGCTGCGCTTCCAGCGGTGCGATCAGCTGGGCAATGCGGGCCGCTGTAATCGGCTTTTCCATGAAACCAATGCCCAGTTCCGCCGCCCGGTTGCGGGTGGCGGTCTGGACGTTGGCTGTCAGCAGTGAGATGTGGGCCGTCGGCAGCAGTTCGCGCAGTTGCTCGGCGGCGGCGACACCGCCCATGCCGGGCATGTTGACGTCCATCAACACCAGTTTCGGCGTGAAGGTCTTGACCTTTTCGAGCGCGTCTTCGCCGGTGCCGGCTTCTTCGATGATCCAGTCGGCGTGCATGCTGAGGATGTACTGGCGCGCCATCAGGCGTGAGACGCGGCTGTCATCGACGATTAATATTGTTTGCGGGGACTCCATGGGTGTTCCTGGATGGGGCTTGAGTCCCGTCATTTTCGCATACCGCACCGGTTTGCGCCAAAGCAGGAAAGCCAAAAAACAGCTTGCTCGTTGGTAATTTGGCGCAGCGACGGCGGCTGGCGAAAGCGATCCGGTAAAATAGCGGCATTTCCCCGCCTTTTAATTTACTTTTTAGCATCATGACCCAAGACGAACTGAAACAAGCCGTAGCCCGCGCCGCCATTACCTATGTGGAAGGCGATATCATCGGTGTCGGCACCGGCTCGACCGCCAATTTCTTCATCGATGAACTGGCCAAGATCAAGGACCGCTTCAAAGGGACGGTCGCCTCGTCGGAAGCCACTGCGGCGCGTCTGCGCGGCCACGGCATCGCGGTGCTGGACTTGAACGACGTGCCGGAGATCGCCGTCTACATCGACGGCGCCGATGAAATCAATGCGGCCGGCGCCATGATCAAGGGTGGCGGCGCGGCGCTGACGCGTGAAAAGATCGTGGCGTCCGTGTCCAAGAAATTCATTTGCATCGCCGACGGCTCCAAGCTGGTGGACACCCTGGGCACGTTCCCGCTGCCAGTCGAAGTGTTGCCGATGGCGTGCAACGCGGTGGCGCGCCAGCTGGAGCAACTGGGCGGTCAGCCCAAGCTGCGCCTGAAAGCGGGCACCGATCAGGCGTTCGTGACGGACAATGGCGGCAACATCCTGGACGTGGCCGGCCTGGCCATCACCGACCCGGTGGCGCTGGAAGCGACCATCAACCAGATCGTCGGCGTGATCGCGGTCGGCCTGTTTGCCGCGCGTGGCGCCAATGTCTGTCTGCTGGGCACGGCTGAAGGCGTGCGCACGCTGGCGTACTGAGCCGCTGATAAGCTGATAAGCTGGCCGGGCCGGGTGTCCGGTCGCTCTGGAGGCATCTGATGAAACGATGGGGATTGTTGCCGCTGCTACCGTTGTTGGCGGCGTGTTCCAGCATGCCGTTTGGCCAGGGCAAGGAGCAGGAAATCGAAGCGGCGCGGCGCGCCGCGTCGGTTCAGAAGGTTGCGCCGTCCGCTGTGGCCGACGATGGCAGCACGCGTGTGGCCATCGACGGCGTCGAGATCGTGCGGGTGGCATTCAAGCCCGGCGTGTCCTCGGCCACGGTGGAAAACCTGGCCAAGCAGGCGGGCTGCAGCGGTGGTCCCGGCGCGGGCCTGGTGACGCAAGCGGGACCGGTGGAAATGTACCGCATGGCGTGCGGCGATGGCCGGGTCTTGCTGGCGCGCTGCGAATTGCGGCAATGCCGCCCCGTCGCGCTGAAATAATTTGCTGCGGCGCTGGCGGTGCTGGCCGGATGACGCTGCGCTAATCCGGCCTACGGTGACCTCTAATGAAAAAGCGCCCGGTTGGGCGCTTGTCGTTGCGGCGGGACCGGCTTACTCCGCTGGTGGCGGCACGTAACCGGCGGCGGCATCGGCGCCATCGCCAAAGAAATGCTTTTCCATTTGCGTGGCCAGGTATTTACGGGCGCGCTGGTCGGCCAGGTTCAGGCGGTTTTCATTGACCAGCATGGTCTGGTGCTTGAGCCAGGCGGCCCAGGCTTCCTTCGACACGGACAGGTAAATACGCTTGCCCAGTTCGCCCGGGTATGGCGGGAAGTCCATGCCTTCGGCTTCCTTGTTGAGTTTGATGCAATGGACGGTACGGGCCATCTTGGTACTCCTGATGCGGTGGTAAAAATAAGATTATAAGGTTTTAATCAAGACCTGGGACCGGCGCTGCCAGTTGTACATGCGCTGGCGGTCTTTCGGCAGGGCGTCGACGGTGGCCGGAACGAAGCCGCGCTTGATGAACCAGTGCGCGGTGCGGGTGGTCAGCACGAACAGCTGTTTCAGGCCAAGCGCGCGCGCGCGGTTTTCCATGTGCTTCAAAATACGTTCGCCGTCGCCTTGCGCCTGCACTTCGGGATTGACGGTCAGGCAAGCCATTTCCGCCATTTTTTGTTCCGGGAACGGGTACAGCGCGGCGCAACCGAAGATCACGCCATCGTGCTCGATGACGGAGAACAGGTCGATTTCGCGCTCGATCAGTTCGCGGCCGCGCTTGACCAGGGTGCCGTCGGCTTCCAGCGGTTCAATCAGTTTAATGATGCCGCCCACGTCTTCAATGGTGGCCTGGCGCAGGCTTTCCAGGTTTTCGTGGGAAATCATGGTGCCGACGCCATCGTGGGTAAATAGTTCCAGCAGGGCGGAACCGTCCATCTCGAACGGCACGATGTGGGCCCGCGGCACGCCATGCTGGCAGGCCTTGATGCAGTGTTTCAGGTAGAACGCGGTGGCTTCCGGCAGGAAGTTCGCCATCAGCACGGCTTCGGCCTGGTGCGACGACAGTTCGCGGATTTCCCGGCCGGTGACGTCGGTCATCAAAGGGGTTTCGCTGATAAAGACGATTTTGTCGGCGTGCAGCGAGATCGCGGCCGTGACGGCCACGTCTTCCATGGTCAGGTTGAACGCTTCGCCGGTCGGCGAGAAGCCCAGTGGCGACAGCAGCACCAGGCCGCCGGCGCCCAGCAGCGCGTGGATGGTTTCCGCGTCGACCTTACGGGTGATGCCGGTCAGTTCCAGGTCGACGCCGCCAATCACGCCCATCGGACGGGCCGTGACGAAGTTGCCGGAAATGATGTGGATTGCCGCGTGCGCCATGGGCGTATTGGGCAAACCCTGGCTGAACGCGGCTTCGATGTCGAGGCGCAGTTCACCGGCGGCTTCCTTGGCGCATTCCAGCGCGGCGGTGTCGGTGATTCGCACGCCGTTGGTGAAGCGGCCTTCAACGTTACGCAGCGCCAGTTGTTCTGCCACCTGCGGACGGGAGCCGTGCACCACGACCACCTTGATGCCAAGTGCGTGCAGCAGTGACAAATCGTGCGCCAGCACGGGTAACGCGCCCGCCGACACCAGTTCACCGGGGAAGGCAATGACGAAGGTTTTGCCACGGAATGCGTGGATATACGGCGCGACAGAGCGCAGCCATTGGACGAATTGGGTAGGGTTTTCCATTGGCCGCATTATAATTCGGTGCGCCATGTTCGCGCGCAATACATGTAAAAAACAATGTCAGAAGCCAGCAAGAAGTCTCCCGTTTCCCCGCAAACTCCCGCCAGCGTACCGCGTGCGCCACAGCCGGGGCGTCCGCCGCGCGCCGAAGCACCGCCACGCGCCACCACCGTATACATCAACG
>JAIENA010000229.1 GCA_019751755.1 Burkholderiaceae bacterium
TCTTCGAAATGTCGTATGATTGCAAGCATTCACCATTCATTCACTTGGCACGATGGACACTAAACAAGTTATTGCCGCGCTGGCGGCGCTGGCGCAAGAGTCGCGGCTGGCGACGTTCCGGTTGCTGGTGCAGACCGGCCCGGACGGTCTCGCGGCCAGCCGGATTGCCGAGCACCTCGGCGTGGCGCCGTCGTCACTGTCGTTTCACTTGAAGGAGTTGACCCATGCCGGCCTGATCACAGCCCGGCAAGATGGCCGCTTCGTGATTTACAGCGCGAATTTCGACACGATGAATGGCGTGCTGGCTTTTCTGACCGACAACTGCTGCGGCGGCGCGCCATGCGTGGTGCCGCCCGCGTCAACTTGCGTCCCATCGGCCAAGGGTTGCGCCTGATTTCACTTCAAGGAAAATTGCTATGAACGTATTAATGCTCTGTACCGGCAACTCGTGCCGCTCGATCCTGGCGGAAGCCACCTTTAATCACCTGGCGCCGCAAGGCTGGCGGGCCATCAGCGCCGGCAGCAAACCGGCCGGTTATGTGCACCCACGCTCGCTCGCGCTGCTGCAGCGCGAAGGCATCGCCACCGACGGCTATCACAGCAAATCCTGGGACAATTTACCGGTGACACCGGACATCGTCATCAGCGTGTGCGGCAACGCCGCCGGTGAAACCTGCCCGGCCTACCTCGGCCCGGTGCTGCGCGCACACTGGGGCGTGGAAGACCCGGCCCACGCCACCGGCACCGATGAAGAAATTGATGCGGCCTTCGTGACCGCTTACCGCATCCTGCGCGCCCGTATCGAAGCGTTCCTGGCGCTGCCGCTGGACGAACTGAACAACGACCCCGCCCGCATGAAGGCGGAGTTGGACCGTATCGGGGGCCTGGCATGACCCTGGCGAGGCGCATCGTTGCCGAAGGGCTGGGCACGGCGCTGTTGCTGGCGGTGGTGGTCGGCTCCGGCATCATGGCCGAGCGCCTGGCGGGCGGCAATGTCGCCGTCGCGTTGCTGGCCAATGCGCTGGCCACCGGCGCGGGACTGATCGCCTTGATCCTGATGTTCGGCACCATTTCCGGTGCGCATTTCAACCCGGTGGTCACCCTGTCCGAAGCGTGGCAAGGCAACGTGCCGGGCCGTGAAGTGCTGCCGTATATCGTGGCGCAGGTGATCGGCGCCTTCGCCGGCGTGGCGGCCGCGCATGGCATGTTCGGTGAGCCGTTGTTTTTCGCTTCGCAGCACGTGCGCACCGGCCCGGCACAATGGTGGAGCGAGTGTGTCGCGACGTTTGGCCTGGTCGCTGTCATTATCGGCACCTCGCGCAGCCGTCCGGCCGTCACGCCCTTCGCCGTGGCCGCGTACATCGTGGCGGCGTACTGGTTCACGTCCTCGACCTCGTTCGCCAATCCTGCCGTGACGCTGGCGCGCGCGGCCACCGATACCTTTGCCGGCATCCGTCCGCTGGACGCACCCGGTTTTATTGTTGCCCAGTTGATTGGCGCGGCTGCCGCGTCCGTCCTGTTCTGCTGGCTGTATCCGGCGCCACCGGCCAACGCCACCGTGGCCGGTACCGTACCGCCGGGTGACTTTGCCAACATCACCAAGAAAGCGAATGCATGATGACGATTTCCGACCTGCCCAATATCAAAGAAGCGCTGTTGGACATGCCCGACATGGCCAAACTGGCCCAGCAAGGCGACCAGTCGCACCCGCCGCGCATCCTTCTGCTGTACGGCTCGCTGCGCGAGCGCTCGTTCAGCCGCTTTTTGATCTATGAAGCGGCGCGCATCCTGACGCATTTCGGCGCCGAAGTGAAAATTTTTGATCCGATGGAACTGCCGATGGTGGGCAGCGTGCCGGAAACCCACCCCAAGGTGGTGGAATTGCGTGAATTGTGCCTGTGGTCCGAAGGCCAGGTCTGGTGCAGCCCGGAGCGCCACGGCGCCATCACGGCCGTGATGAAAAACCAGATCGACTGGATTCCGCTGGAGCAAGGGGCGCTCCGTCCGAGCCAGGGCCGCACGCTGGCCGTGATGCAGGTGTGCGGCGGTTCGCAGTCGTTCAACGTGGTCAATACGCTGCGCCTGCTCGGGCGCTGGATGCGCATGTTTACGATTCCGAACCAGTCGTCGGTGCCGATGGCGTACAAGGAATTCGACGATGACGGCCGCATGCGGCCATCGGCCTACTATGACCGCGTGGTCGATGTCATGGAAGAGCTGTTCAAGATGACCTTGCTGCTGCGCGGCCGGACCGATTACCTGACCGACCGTTACAGCGAACGCAATGAGCGGGCGCGCCAGGCCATCAACCGGCAGATTGACAAGCTCTGACTGCGCAGGCAGACGGATCACCTGGAGCGAAGAATCGTCGACGATGTATACTCTCACTGAATATTTTTCATGTGTGATTTCACATTTTAAGGCGCCTATCCCCTCCGGATGCCCATGCTATACTTGGGCACCATGGCCCGTAAGTTCCTGTTCTTCCTGATGACGATCGTCGCGCTCCAGTTCAGCTGGATGGCGATCAGCGTCTATTGCGGACACGAATCGGGCCGCGCCGCGCAACATTTCGGCCACCACCAGCATAGCGGCCATGCCGACGACACCGACCCGGCGAAAGATCCATCGCCGTCGCTGGCAAAAAAACTGACGCCCCATACCGACTGTTCGACTTGCTCCCATGCGCCGCTGGCGCCGGCCACGCTCGATACCGCGCTAGCCCACGCATCGCTGGCCGGACTGCGGCAAACCATGCCGCTGTCCGCGCCCTCTTCCGCCTACACGCCTCCGCCTGAACGCCCCCAGTGGCGCACCGCCGTTTAAGCCCGGCGGCTTTTATCCCGAGCAGCTCTATCAAGCAAGTCAATCCAGCCGTTCAAACCCGCGCTTCAACGCTGAGTTCAACGCTGAGTTGACGGCATGCGTCAGCATGCGCGACGCGCCGCTTCATTGGTGTATTGCTTGATCGGCGCATCGACGCTCATCGGCTCTTTGGCGCATCGGCGCTGACGCCGATGGCTGGCCGCCGGATTGTCTTCGACATCATTATTCGGAGTGAAATCCATGCGAACCCACTGCATTATCCTGGGCGTCACGGTCCTGTTGTCAGGTCCGTGTCTGCCCCTGGCCGCCCATGCGGCCACCCCGCAGCAACCCGATTCGGCTCTTGGCGGGGCAGCCAGCCCCGCGGTCGATATGGCCTTGATCCAGCCGACCCTGACGCTGCAACAAGCTATCAGCCTGTCGCTGTCATCGAATCCCGCACTGCGTGCGGCCGGCGTCGGCATCGCCATCGCCGATGGTGCGCGCCAGCAGGCCGCCTTGATCCCCAATCCAGAACTGTCGGTGCTGCGCGAAGGCGCAGCGCAGGGCAACCGCACGCAGACCGTGCAAATCAGCCAGCCGCTGGAACTGGGCGGCAAGCGCGCGGCGCGCATCGCGGTCGCGGAGCTGGACCGGGCCCTGGCCGCCGACGAGGTGCGCGTCAAGGCGGCGGAACTGCGCGCCGAGGTGACGGCCGCCTACTTTGACGCGCTGGCGGCACAGGAGCGGGTCGAATTGGCCGAAGGCGCCTTGACGCTGGCGCTGAAGACCAGCCACGCCGCCAACCGACGCGTGATTGCCGGCAAGGTGTCGCCGGTGGAAGAGTCCCGCGCCCATGTCGCCGCCGCCAGCGTCCGCCTGGAACTGACGCAGGCCAACGCCGACCTGGCCGGCGCCCGCCGCCGCCTGGCCGCGATGTGGGGCAGTCCCTACGCGCTGCAGCAGCGCCTGGCGCAACCCGAACCCGATGCGAGCACGCTGCCGCCGCTGGAAATGCTGGAAGCACAACTGGAATCGGCGCCGCAGTTGCGGCAGGCACGTACCCGCCACGAACGGGAACAGGCGCAAGCCGGTCTCGAACGGGCCCAGCGCATGCCCGACCTGACGCTCACATTGGGCGCCAAGAAAGAGGATGGTCAGGGCCGCTCCCAGGCCGTGTTCGGCGTGGCGATTCCGCTACCGCTCTTCCAGCGCAACCAGGGCAATGTGGTGGCGGCACAGCGCCGGGCCGAACAGGCCGCGTTGCAACGCGACGTGGTGCGGCTGGAAACCGGCCAGGCGCTGGCCGATGCCTATCTGCGCGCGGAAGTGGCGCAACAGCAGATCGACACGATTCGCGCCGACATGCTGCCGGCCGCGCGCAGCGCGCTCGATGCCGCCATGACCGGGTTCGAACTCGGCAAATTCAATTTCCTCGATGTCCTCGATGCGCAGCGCACGCTGTCCCAGACCCGTGCGCACTACCTGGCCGCCCTGTCCGGGCGCTACCGCGCCATCGCCGACCTGCAACGTTACGTGGACCTCAAATGAAACCAGTTAAACAATCATTCAAGCCCGTGCTGGGCGTGATCGCGGCCGGTCTGGTGCTGGGCGCAATCATCCTGCTATGGAACAAAGATGGTGCCGGCAAGCCCGCCGTGCAAGAGAATGCCGGACAGTCGGAACAGGCGCAAAGCCCGGACCATGGCCCGGAGGAAGCCGGCCAGGTCGCCATGACGGCCGAACAGGTCCGTACCGCCGGCATCGAACTGGCCAAGGCCGGACCGGCCGGTATCGGCACCGTACTGCAATTTCCCGGTGAAGTGAAATTCAACGAAGACCGCACCGCCCACGTGGTGCCGCGCCTGCCCGGCGTGGCCGAATCGGTGCAAGCCGATCTTGGCCAACAGGTCAAAAAGGGGCAAGTGCTGGCGGTCATTTCCAGCCCCGAACTGGCAGAATTGCGCAGTACCCAGTTGGCCGCGCAAAAGCGGCTGGCGCTGGCCCAGTTGACGTATGAGCGGGAACAGAAACTGTGGCAAGACAAAATCTCGGCCGAACAGGATTACCTGCAGGCGCGCCAGGCTTACCAGGAAGCGCAAATCCAGGCCCAGAACGCCAGCGCCAAACTGGACGCACTGGGCGCGAACAAGGCCGGCAGCGGCAGCGATGGCGCGCTGAACCGCTATGTGCTGCGCGCGCCGTTTGACGGCGTGGTGGTGGAAAAACACATCGCGCTCGGCGAAGCTGTCAAGGAAGACGCCAACGTCTTCCTGCTGTCCGATCTGTCCACCGTGTGGGTGGAAGTGAACGTCACGGCGCGTGACATCGAAGCGGTGCGCAGCGGCGAACCGGTGACGATCCAGTCCACCAGCACCGCATCGACCGCGACCGGCAAGATCAGCTACGTCGGCAGCCTGCTGGGTGAACAAACCCGCAGCGCCAAGGCCCGCGTCGTGATCGCCAATCCGCAGGGCGCGTGGCGCCCCGGCCTGTTCGTCACGGTCGCCATGGCGCAAGGCGTACACCAGGCCGCCGTCGCCGTGCAATCGGCGGCGCTGCAAACGGTCGATGGCAAGCCGGTGGTGTTTATGCAAACCGCGCAGGGCTTCCAGGCCCGTCCAGTGCGCACCGGCGTCACCGATGGCGCCATGGTGGAAATCCTGGAAGGTTTGCCGGCCGGCGCGTCCTATGCGGCGAGCGGCAGTTTTGTGGTGAAAGCGCAGCAAGCCAAAGGCAGCGCCGGCCATGAACACTGAGCGGGAGGTCAATCATGTTTGAACGGATCATACAACTGGCCATCGGCCACCGCTGGCTGGTGATGCTGGCCGTGCTGGGCATGGCGGCGATCGGGATCTATAACTACCAGCGCCTGCCGATCGACGCCGTACCCGACATTACCAATGTGCAAGTGCAAATCAACACCACGGCATCCGGCTATTCCCCGCTGGAAGTGGAACAGCGCATCACCTTCCCGCTGGAGACGGTGATGGCGGGACTGCCAAAACTGGAACAGACCCGCTCGCTGTCGCGCTATGGGTTGTCGCAGGTGACGGTGGTGTTCAAGGATGGCACCGATATTCACTTTGCGCGGCAGTTGGTGAACCAGCGCCTGCAGGAAGCCAGGGAAAATCTGCCGCCCGGGATCGTTCCGGCCCTGGGGCCGATTTCCACCGGCCTCGGTGAAATCTTCCTGTGGACCGTGGAAAGCACGCCGGGCGCAAAAAAGGCCGACGGCCAGCCTTATACCCCGGCGGATTTGCGGGAAATCCAGGACTGGATCGTCAAGCCGCAATTGCGCCAGGTGCCAGGGGTCACGGAGATCAATTCGATCGGCGGCTATGCCAAGGAATACCATATCACGCCGGATCCCGCCAAGCTCAGCTCTTATGGCCTGACCTTGCAGCAGGTGGTGGCGGCGATCGAGCGCAACAACGGCAATGTCGGCGCCGGCTATATCGAGCGGCGCGGTGAACAATTCCTGGTGCGGGCACCGGGTCAGGTGCGCTCGCTGGACGATATCCGCAACACCATCGTCCACCAGGTGCAAGGGGTGCCGATCCGCGTGCGCGATGTGGCCGCCGTCGACCTGGGCCGTGAATTGCGGACCGGCGCCGCCACGGAAAACGGCCGTGAAGTGGTACTCGGCACGGTCTTTATGCTAATTGGCGAGAACAGTCGCACGGTGGCGCAGGCAGTGGCCCGCAAGATGGTGGAGGTCAACAAGACACTGCCGTCCGGCGTCGTCGCGATCCCCGTGTATGACCGCACGGTATTGGTCGACAAGGCCATCGCCACCGTCAAAAAGAACTTGCTGGAAGGCGCGGTGCTGGTAATCGTGGTGTTGTTCCTGTTCCTTGGCAATTTGCGGGCCGCCGTGATCACCGCGATGGTGATCCCGCTGTCGATGCTGTTCACCTTTACCGGCATGGTCGGCTACAAGATCAGCGCCAACCTGATGAGCCTGGGGGCGTTGGACTTCGGCATCATTATCGATGGCGCGGTGGTGATCGTGGAAAATTGCGTGCGCCGGCTGGCCCATGCGCAGCAGGCAAACGGCCGCGCGCTGACGCTGGAACAGCGCCTGCACGAAGTGTTTGCCGCCGCCAAGGAAGCCCGCCGTCCGCTGCTGTTCGGCCAGTTGATCATCATGGTGGTGTATTTGCCGATCTTTGCCCTGACCGGCGTCGAGGGCAAGATGTTCCACCCGATGGCGTTTGCCGTGGTGGCGGCGCTGGCCGGGGCGATGATCCTGTCGCTGACCTTTGTGCCGGCGGCGGTGGCGCTGTTTATTGGCCAGCGCGTGGAAGAAAAGGACAACCGCCTGATGGCCATGGCGCGCCGCGTCTATCAGCCGCTGCTGGACCGAGTGCTGCGGCATACGGCGCTGGTGGTGACCAGCGCCGTGGTGCTGGTGGTGCTGTCGGGGCTGCTGGCAACACGGATGGGCAGTGAATTCGTGCCCAGCCTGAACGAAGGCGACATCGCGTTGCAGGCGCTGCGCGTCCCCGGCACCAGCCTGACGCAGTCACTGGACATGCAAATGAAGCTGGAAACCGGCCTGAAAGCGAAGTTCCCGGAAATCGAGCGCATTTTTGCCCGTACCGGCACGGCGGAAATCGCGTCCGACCCGATGCCGCCCAATATTTCCGATGGTTACATCATGCTGAAGCCGGAATCGGCCTGGCCGCAACCGAAACGCAGCCGCGCCGAACTCATCGATGCGATCCAGGACGCGGCGGAACAATACGCGGGCAACGCCTATGAATTCTCGCAGCCGATCCAGTTGCGCTTCAATGAACTGATTTCCGGTGTGCGCAGCGATGTGGCGGTGAAAATCTATGGCGATGACATGGACGTGCTGGCCGCGACCGGGCAACGGGTGGCCGAGGTGCTGCAGCGCGTGCCTGGCGCGACCGAAGTCAAGGTCGAACAAACCGGGGGGTTGCCGATGCTCACCATAAACATCGACCGGGAAAAAACCGCCCGCTATGGCCTCAATATCGCCGATGTGCAGCAAGCACTGGCCACCGCCACCGGCGGCCAGCATGCCGGCACCGTGTTCGAAGGCGACCGTCGCTTTTCCATTATCGTGCGGCTGCCGGAAGCGTTGCGCAACGATGTCGAGGCGCTGGGACGCTTGCCGATCGCGCTGCCGCGCCCGGACGGCGGCGCGGTGACCTTTATTCCGTTGGCGGAAGTGGCCACGCTCGATTTTACGCCCGGCCCGAACCAGGTCAGTCGCGAAAACGGCAAGCGCCGCATCGTCGTCAGCGCCAATGTGCGGGGGCGCGATATTGGCAGCTTTGTGCCGGACGCCGAACGGGCGCTGGCGGCCGGTGTGACGATTCCGCCCGGCTACTGGACCGCCTGGGGCGGCACGTTTGAACAACTGCAATCGGCCACGCAGCGGCTGCAAATCGTCGTGCCGCTGGCGCTGTTCCTGGTGCTGACCTTGCTGTTTGCCATGTTTAACAACATCAAGGATGGCTTGCTGGTCTTCACCGGCATTCCGTTTGCGCTGACCGGCGGCATTGCCGCGCTGATGCTGCGCGATATTCCGCTGTCGATTTCGGCCGCAGTGGGCTTCATTGCGCTGTCGGGCGTGGCGGTGCTGAACGGCCTGGTCATGCTGTCGAGCATCCGCGCCTTGCGTGACGACGGCCTGCCACTGGATCTGGCCGTGGTGCAAGGCGCGCTGACGCGGCTGCGTCCGGTGTTGATGACGGCGTTGGTGGCCTCGCTCGGCTTTGTGCCGATGGCGCTGGCCACCGGCACCGGCGCCGAAGTGCAGCGGCCACTAGCGACGGTGGTGATCGGCGGAATCTTGTCGTCGACGGTGCTGACCTTACTGGTGTTGCCGGTGTTGTACCGGCTGGTGCACCGGCGTTGAGCCGCACTTGTTGAGCCGCACTTCAAGGTATCGAACTAGTCGATACCTTGAATGCATATAATCCATTTCACACCGTTGCATTCCGTGGGCACACTGCATCCACCCCATAACAACGAGTGAGCATGGATACGTGTTTCAGGAGTGACACTGCGGCGCAGGCGGCCAACCCCACCATCATCGCGTTGCGCTGGCTGGTGTTCCTGCGTGTGGTCGCCGTGGGCAGCTTGAGCAAGGCGGCGGCCGCGCTGGACATGCCGCAATCGATGGTCAGCCGCCACATCGCCCAGCTTGAACAGCAATGCGGCGAGCGGCTGTTCCGGCGCACCGGGCGCGGCGTGGTGCTGACCGAGGTGGGCGAGCAATTGTTGCCGCGCATCAGCGAACTGGCCGCCGGCGCGGAGCGGCTGGCCGACGATATCCGCAGCGTGCGCGGCCAGCCGGTGGGCGAAGTGATGGTCGGCCTGCTGCCGGCCGCGGTGGCGCGTTATGCCGGTCCATTGTTCGCGGCGGCACGCGCGCAACTACCCGGCGTGCGCCTGCACTTGTCCGAGGGCGCCAGCGCCCAGCTTGAAGAACACCTGCGCGAGGGCCGGCTCGACATGGCCATTGTGCTGCGCGAAGAGGCGCAAGCCGGCGGTACCGCCGGCGACACTGGCACGGAGGACCTGCTGGCACGGATGCCGTTGCACGTGGTGGGGTTGGCGGGCGACCCGTTGCTGGCCGCTGGCGCGTTGCCATTTAGCGCGCTCGACGGCTTGCCACTGGTGGTCCCGGGCCGCCCGCACCGGCTGCGCGCACGCCTGGACCGGCTGGGCGCTGAACACACGCTGCGGCTCGATATCGCGGTGGAAGTCGATTCCGCGCGCCTGCAATACGAAGTGGCGGCCGCCGGCGGCGGCTATGCCATCGCGGCGGCGCCGCCACCCGGCCAAGAGCGGCGCCTTGCTGCAGCACGCATCATCTCGCCCATGCTCGAGCGCTTCGTCGTGCTGGCGGTCTCGCCACGCCGTCCCCATACGCGCGCCACGCGCGCGGTGCAGCGCCTGATCCGCGCAATGGCCGACCGGATGTAGCCGCGCGCCAGCCATCGATTTCGCGCATAACTGCTTTCCCGTCTGGGTGCTTACTGGCAAGACGCGGCAATCCTATAGTGGCGGCACCAACATTTGGAGCCTGCCATGTCGACACCCGTCAGCATTCCCTTATCCCCCACCCTGTTCCTGTCGGATCACGATGTCGCCGCGCTGTCCGACTGGCGCGCCGCCGTGGCGGCGCTGGCTGACGCCTATGCGCGGCCGGTGACCGACGCCATGGTGCCGCCGCGCTCGATGGCGCGCGGCGACGGCACCTGGTTGCGCAGCCTGACGGCCGTCTCGCCGTCAGGCCCCCACCTCGGTTGCAAGCTGATCGCCGCTTCCACCCGCGCACGGCGCGCCAGTTATCTGATCTCGCTGTTCGACCAGGATTCCACCGCGCTGACCGCGCTGATCGACGGCAACCGCGTGACCGGGCTGCGCACAGCGGCCACGGCCACGCTGGCCATCGACTTGCTGGCGCCGCTACGGCCCTTGCGGGTGGCGGTCATTGGTTCCGGCTTCGAAGCGCGCGGCGCGCTCGATTGCCTGCGCACGGTGCGCACGCTGAAAAGCGTACAGGTGTACAGCCCCACGCCGGCCAGCCGCGAGCGCTTCGCCGCGGGCTTCCGGCCCCAACTCGACATCAGCGCCGTCGCCAGCGCCGAGCAAGCGGTGCGCGAGGCCGACGTGGTCATTTGCGCGGCCCGCAGCCGCGATGAATCGCCGGTGCTGCAGGGCGCCTGGCTGGCGCCCGGCTGTACCGTGGTGTCGCTCGGGTCCACCCTGCCTGAGCAGCGCGAGGTGGACCAGGAGACCCTGGCGCGCGCCGCCTGCATCGTGGCCGACATGCCGGATGAAGTGGCGCACGACACCGGTGACGCCATCGCCGCCAGCCGCGCCGGCGTGGCGCTGGCCGACAAGCTGGTGTCGCTGGCGGCGCTGGCCTCGGGCGGCATCACCGCCCGCCGCAACGAACGTGACATCGTGGTCTACAAATCGGTGGGATCGGCGTTGCAGGACGTGGTGATCGCCGAGATGCTGTTGAGCCTGGCCAGGGAGCGCGGCATCGGCACGCCGCTGGCGGCGAGTATCGCGCCGGTATCCAAATAATTCAATTTAATTCCATCAAGGAGCCTGCCATGGCCGCATATACCAAGAAAGAAGCCCGCGACTGGGCCCGTGAACGCCTGCAAGGCGTGGCCAACGTCATCATCCCGACCATGACGTCGGATTTCAAGCATCTCAACGAAGCGGCCGCGCGCCACGACGTGGAAACCAGCATCGCGCACGGCTTCGTGGGCACGCTGACCTGCTCGGAAGTGGCGATCACCCTGGCCGAGTATGAGCAGTTTGTGCGGGTCGCCGTGGAACAGGCGGCCGGCCGCATTTTCATTGTCCACCATGCCGTCTTCAATACCCTCGAAGACAATCTGGAGGCGCTCAAGCTGGCCGAGAATGCGGGTGCGGAACTGGTGCTGCTCGGCTATCCGCCGTACTTCCATCCGAAGTCGATGGACGACGTCTATGCCTACACCAAGGCGCTGTGCGACGCCACCAACCTGGCGGTGATGCTGTTCCCGATTCCGACCTGGGGCTTTGGCCGGCTCGATCCGTCGGACCTGTCACTGCCGCTGCTGCGGCGGCTGATCGACGACTGCCCGAACGTGGCCGCGATCAAGGCCGAAGGCGGTGCGCCGCACATCATGGCGGCGATTGAAGTGCATCGCGCCTTTCACAAGGAGGTCGTGATTTCCTCGCCGATGGAGCACGAGTACGTGCCGCTGGCGCAACTGATCCCGATCCCGTTCTGCGGCACCAATTATTCGGCGTTCTACGGGCCGGTGCTGCCGCAGGTGTACCGGCTGATCCAACAAGGCCGCTTTGCCGAGGCCACCGCGATCTTTTACCAGCTCGACGCCGCGCGCAAGGCCTTCGGCAGCGTGCCACAGGCCGGCAATGGGCTGGTCAACCGCATGATGTGGAAGTATGAAAGCTGGCTTCAAGGTTATAACGGCGGACCGCTGCGTCATCCGACGGCACGGGTGTATGCCCGCGACATGGTGGCGCTGCGGCGTGGCCAGCAAGCCTCGGGCCTGAACCCCACCACCGATCCCGACGACGCCTTTTTCATTGGCCGTCATCCCCGCTAAGGAATAACGATGAAACATTTACTTAAGGATCCTACCCTGTGGCGTGACGCCGCCTATGTGGGCGGGCGCTGGCTGGCACACACGCCCCATGGCAGCTATGCGCTGCGCAACCCGGCCAGCGGTGAGGTGCTGCAAGCACTGCCGCGCTGCCAGCAGGACGAAGCCCGCGACGCGATCGAAGTGGCGCATCAGGCTTACCTGGCCTGGCGCAAGACGACCGCCAAACACCGGGCGGAGGTGCTGCAGCGCTGGTACGCGCTGGTGCGGGAAAACCGCGACGACCTGGCGCTGCTGATTACGCTCGAGGAAGGCAAGCCGCTGGCCGAGGCGCGCGGCGAGATCGATTACGCCGCCTCGTTCCTGCAATGGTTCTCCGAGGAGGCCAAGCGGGTGCGCGGCGATGTCATTGCGGCCCCCAAAGCGACCCAGCGTATCGTCGTCCTCAAGCAGCCAATTGGCGTGTGCGCGGCCATCACGCCATGGAACTTCCCGGCGGCGATGATCACCCGCAAGGCCGGACCGGCGCTGGCCGCTGGCTGCGCGATGGTGGTCAAACCGGCCAGCCAGACCCCGATGACCGCACTGGCCCTGGCCGAACTGGCGCTGCGCGCCGGCGTGCCGCCCGGGCTGTTCAGTGTCTTGACCGGCAACGACACACGCGTGCTGGGAGCCGAGCTGACCAGCCACCCGCTGGTGCGCAAGCTCACCTTCACCGGCTCGACCGAAGTAGGACGGGTTCTGCTGCAACAGGCCGCCGCCACCATCAAGAAGTGCTCGATGGAGCTGGGTGGCAACGCGCCAGTGCTGGTATTTGACGATGCCGACCTCGAGACGGCCGTGGAAGGCGTACTCGCCTCCAAGTTCCGCAACACGGGCCAGGCCTGCATCAGCGCCAATCGCATCTACGTGCAAGACACCATTTACGACGCGTTTGCCGCCAGCCTGGCCGCGCGCGTGGCCGAACTAAAAGTGGGCAACGGACTGGAAAACGGCGTACAGCAAGGTCCGCTGATCGACGCCGGGGCACTGGCCAAGGTTGAGGAACAACTCGCCGATGCGGTGGCCGGCGGCGCGAAAGTGGTGGTCGGCGGCCGCCGCCATGCCCTCGGTGGCTGCTTCTTTGAGCCGACCGTGCTGGTGGACGTGCTGCCGACGATGCGGATTGCCCGTGAGGAAACCTTCGGCCCGGTGGCGCCGCTGTTCCGCTTCCACACCGAAGACGAGGCGCTGGCGCTGGCCAACGACAGCGAGTTCGGCCTGGCCGCCTATCTGTATAGCCGCGACGCGGCGCGCATCTGGCGCGTGGGCGCCGCCATCGAGTCGGGCATGGTTGGCATCAACTGCGGCCTGATCTCGAACGAGGTGGCGCCGTTCGGCGGTATCAAGCAAAGCGGCCTCGGACGCGAAGGCTCGCAATACGGCATCGACGAATTCCTCGAAATCAAATACCTGTGCTGGGATGGCCTCGATCCGGTTTGATGGCTGATCGCCCTGTCACGCCCTCGCAGCCGGTCAATGCCAATGCCCAATCCTGCTGTGCCACCCCGTCCGGGAAGACCGACAGCACCTGCAGGAAGCTCGCTTCCGGCGGTGCCGTCAATTGCAGCCAGTCGCCGCTCACCGGGTGCTGGAACGCCATGCCGGTGGCGGCCAGCATCAGCCGTCCGTGGCCGAAACGTTCGGCAAAATAGCGGTTGTGGCGGCCCCGGCCGTGATTCGCGTCGCCAATGATCGGATGGCTGATGTGTTTCATATGGCGCCGCAACTGGTGGCGGCGGCCGGTTTCCGGCATCAACGCCACCAGGCTGTAGCGGCTGGTGGCATAGCCCTCGATGGCCACCGGAATTTCCGTAGTCGCCAGGCGCTGGTAACGCGTCAGGGCTTCCCGCACCGGCGCCTCCTGATCCTTGTTGCGGCGGTCTTCGGGCTCCTCCCGCAGCGGGTGGTCAATCACGCCCTGTTCCGGGCACCAGCCGCGCACCATCGCCACATAACGCTTGCGCACCCGGCCTTCCATCAGCGCCTTGCCCAGCACGCTGGCGGTGTCCGGATCGCGCGCAAACACCAGCACGCCGGAGGTGGGCCGGTCCAGCCGGTGCAACGGATAGACATAGGCGCCGCCGTTCATGGCGCGCGCATACTGCAATGCAAATTCGGTTTCGTGTGGATCGATCGGGCTGCGGTGCACCAGCAGTCCGGCCGGCTTGTGCACCACCAGTAGCCACTGGTCGCGGTAAATTTCAGTCAGTGGATTGTGTGGCAGGCTGGACATCGGAACATGGCGGAAAGCGGCAAGGGCCGCCATCTTACCAGTTGCGCGGATCGGCACGGTCCCCCATCCCTGGCCCGGGACTTGGGGCACGCGCCATCCGGACGATTTTTGCACGCAGGGCGAGGTTTGCGCTGGCGCTGCTCAATCGCTGCTCAATCGATCGCCCACAAGGCATGCGCGTCGAGTTGCACCCTGGCGCTGGCGGCAATGGCAGCGATCCGTGCCGCTTCGGCGGCCAAGGCGGCGTCGAGCGCCAGGCGCCGGCTGTGCAACGCTTCGGCCAGCGTATATTCGCTTGCCTTGTAGCCCAGTTGCATCAAGTGCGCCTGATTGGCGCTCTGCTGCGCGACCGCGCGCAGGCTGGTCCAAACCTGATACGTCGACGCCTGTTCGGTCACAGCCCGTTGCGCGTCCAGCGTGACCTTGGTCTTGACTTGTGACACCCGCTCGTTTGCCATCTTGGCCCGAATCTGCGCCGCGGAACCTTCGGCGCTGCGCGCACCACCCGGCAAGGCCATCGATACGCTGATGCCGATGGTGCGTTCTTGACCGGCGCGTTCGCGGCCAGCGCGCAGCGCAATCGTCGGGTCTGGCATCCGCTCGCTGGCGGCACGTTGTGCTTGTAATGCGTACCACTGTGCCTCGACCTGCGCCAATTCAAGCTCATGGTTGTCATCCAGGATACGCGCCAGCTGCTCCGACCGCTGCAATGGCATGGGGCGCGGATCAGGGACTTGCGCCAATTGCGGTGTCGGCACACCGGGATAGGTGGTGAACAACAAGTCCAGCGCTAGGTGGATTTGCTGCTCTGCCTGCTCAATCAGCGCATCGGCCCGTCTTAATTCAGTGTCGGCTTGCATCAGTTCCAGCCGCGCGCCCTCCCCGGCCTTTACGCGCAGTTCGGCAATGGCGCGGAGCTGCTGGATCAACGCATGCTGTTCCCGCAGCCGGTCGAGCGAGGACTGCGCCTTCAGCGCGTCGAACCATTGCTGCATCAGCGCGCGTCCCGCTTCATGCCAGGCATCGGCCCGCTGTGCCTGCGCCAGTGCCAGCCCCTTGTCGCCGAGTGCGCGGTCGTGCCCGGCCTTACCAAACCAGCGTACGCTGCGTTCGAGCACCAGTTCCTGCTCCCGATAGCGCTCGCCATCGAGTACGCTGCGCTGGCTGATGCCGCCCCGTACCATCCACTCGCCCGGGCCGGCGGCCAGTTTCGCCTGCTCGGCGCCGGCCAGCTCCTGGTTGAGCTCACCAATTCGCAATTGCGGCAATTGCAATAGCAAGCGCCGCACGGTTGGTTCCGGGGGCAAGCCAAATACCTGCTCGCCGGCCAGCGGCAAGACCGGGCCGCTGGCCCACGCATCGGCATGGCCCAGCGCGGCCAAGGACAAGGCCAGCGTGGCAAGATGATGTTTCATGCCAGCCTCCCGGATGCCGTCAATGGACTGAGCCAATACGCTACCTCAGGGCTCGGAATCTCGTCCGCCAGGGCCTTCAGTAACAGCAACAGATGCTCGCCGACGCCGGCGACCAGCACCAGTTTTCGTCCGCTGCGCCCTTGCACCAATTCCATTGGCGACTGCAGCAGCGCGCCTTGCCCCATGCCTTGGGCGGCGATGACGGAAAATCCGCTGGCCCATGCCGGGTGCAATAACAGAAAGTCAAGCACATCCTCTTCGAGTGCGACCGGAATCGCCAGGGTCAGCAGGCTGTCGTGGGAGTTCGTTTTTAGCATGTTGGGTCTGCTTGAGATTGAGAAGTGGCCGTCCGCTTGACGCCAAAGCGGCGGAACAGGAGCGGCAAGAGTATTAAGGTCAACAGCGTCGCGCTGAGCAAGCCGCCGATCACGACGATGGCCAGCGGCTTCTGAATTTCCGAGCCGGGGCCGGTGGCCAACAGCAGTGGAACCAGGCCCAGGCCGGTAATGCAGGCAGTCATCATCACGGGCCGGAAGCGCCGCAGCGCGCCCTGGCGTACCACTTCGGGCAATGGCAAGCCGCGCGCCACCAATTGGTTGAAGCAGGTGATCATCACCAGACCGTTGAGCACGGCAATCCCCATCAAGGCGATAAAACCAACCGATGCGGGTACCGACAGGTATTCGCCCGTCAACGCGAGCGCCACCACGCCGCCGATCAAGGCAAATGGAATGTTGACGAACACTAGCAGCGCCTGCCGTACGCTGCGCAACGTGCTGAACAGCAACAGGAAAATCAGGGCCAGTGCCACGGGAACGACCAACGCCAATCGGGCGGCGGCGCGCTGTTGATTTTCAAACTGCCCGCCCCAGCTCAGGCGATAACCCGCCGGAAGTTTGACGTGATCGGCGACGGCGCGCTTGGCTTCATCGACAAACCCCACCAGATCGCGGCCACGGACGTTGGCGCGCACCACAGCGAGGCGGCTGCTGTTTTCACGTTCGACTTTGACCGGACCATCGACGTGGCGCAGCGTGGCCAACTGGCTCAGCGGTACCGACTCACCGTCAGCCAGCGGCAGACGCAACTGTCCGAACAACTCGGATGACAATTGAAGTTGCTCACTGCCCCGTATCAGCAGCGGCAGGCGCTTGCCGCCCTCGACCACGACGCCGGCCACCCGGCCCTCGATCAGGGTGCGCAGGTCGGCCTGCACCTGTTCGGCGCTCAAACCCAGCCGGCCGGCGGCCACCCGGTCAATATCCACCTGCAAATACTGCACCCCTTCGTTCTTCACGGTCAGCACATCTTCACTGCCCGCGATCGCCTGCAGCGTGGTGACAATCTGCGCGGCCAGCGTGCCGAGGACCTTGGCATCGGGCCCATACACTTTGACCGCCAGATCGCCGCGTACGCCCGACAGCATTTCCGAGGTGCGCATTTCAATCGGCTGAGTGAAACTGATATTAATGCCAGGGAACTCCGCAGTCGCCTTGCGCAGGGCGTCGATCAAGTCTTCCTTGTGCGGACTGCGCCACTCGGAGCGTGGCTTCAGGACCAGGAAGGTGTCGGTCTCGTTCAAGCCCATCGGGTCCAAGCCCAGTTCATCCGACCCAAGCCGTGCCACGATGCGGCGCACTTCCGGCACTTCCGCCAGGATCGCGCGTTGGATCGCGAGGTCGATGCGTGCCGATTCGGCCAGGTTCACCGACGGCAGCTTTTCGATTTGCATAATGATGTCGCCCTCGTCGAGCACCGGCATGAACGACTTGCCGACCACCGTAAACAGCCCGATGGCGCCGATCAGGACGGCGATGGCGGCGCCGCTCACAAGGCGCTCGTGTCGCAGTGCGCGACTGAGTAACGCCTGGTAGCCCGCCTCCAGGCGCTGCACCAGACGCGGTGGCGCGCCATGGTCTGCCTTGAGCAGCAGCGACGACAAGACGGGAATCACGGTCAGCGACAGCAGCAGCGATGCCGCCAGCGCGAAGATGATGGTCAGCGCGACCGGCGCAAACAGCTTGCCCTCCAGCCCTTGCAGTGTCAGCAGCGGCAGGAACACGATCATGATCACCACCATGCCGGCCGTCACCGGCACCGCGACTTCGCGCACCGCGCGGTAAATCACATGCAGCCGGGACATGCCAGGCTGGGCTTTGCTGCTGTGGGCCTCGATGTTTTCCACCACCACCACGGCCGCGTCAACCAGCATGCCGATGGCGATGGCCAGGCCGCCGAGCGACATCAGGTTTGCGCTGAGGCCATACTGGCGCATCAGCAGGAAGGTGCCAAGTGCCGACAACGGCAAAATGCAGGCGACGACCAGGGCGGCGCGCAGGTTGCCGAGAAAGAGATACAGCAACAGCACCACCAGTAAAGTCGCTTCCAGCAAGGCCTTGGTGACGGTCTGGACGGCGCGCTCTACCAGATTTCCCCGGTCATAAAAAGTGCTGACGGTGGTGCCGGCTGGCAGTGAGCGACCGATCTCGACGAGTCTGGCGCGCACCTGGTCGACCACGCCCTGGGCGTTGGCGCCCCGCACCGCCAGCACCAGGGCTTCGACCGCCTCGCCCTTGCCATCTTGCGTAACGGCGCCATAGCGGGTCAGCTGGCCCATGCGCACGGTGGCGACCTGGCCCACCGTGACGGCGGCGTCGCCGCGCTTGACGATGGCGATGGCGGCGACATCAGCGAGGGTGCGGATGCTCGCGTCACTGCGGATCAGCAGTGATTCTTCGTTGCTGCCGAGTCGGCCCGCGCCATCACTGCGGTTATTTGCCTCCAGCGCTTGCTGCAACTGCGCCAACGAAATGCGGCGGGCCGCCAGCGCCGCCAGGTCGGGCACGACTTCGAAGCTCTTGACTTGGCCGCCCAGCAAGTTGACATCGGCAACGCCGGCGATATTGCGCAACTGCGGACGTATCGTCCATTCCAGCAAGGTACGCTTTTCCACCAGCGACAGCGGCCCTTCGATGGTGAACATGAAGACTTCCCCCAACGGGGTGGTGATCGGCGCCAACCCGCCACTGACCGATGGCGGCAAGTCCTTGAGCGCCGAGGTCAGGCGTTCGTTGACCTGCTGTCGCGCCCAATAGACGTCGGTGCCCTCTTCGAAGTCCAGCGTAATGTCGGCAATCGCATATTTCGATTGCGAACGCAGCACGGCCTGGCGCGGGATGCCTAATAGTTCCTGTTCAATCGGCGCGACGATACGGGCTTCGACTTCTTCCGGCGTCATGCCCGGCGCCTTCAGGATCAACTTGACCTGCGTGCTGGAGACATCCGGAAATGCATCGATGGACAATTCGCCGGCGGCTTTGATGCCGGCCGCCACCATCAACACCGCCAGTACCAGCACCAACAGGCGCTGCGCCAGCGACAGCGCGATTAATCTGCCCAGCATCACGGATTTCCTTTCGCCGCTGGTGCGACGGGTGCGGCCGGTGCCTCGCCAAAACCGGCCCACGCGCCCTTGAGCGCCACCAGCCCGCGCACCGCCACTTGCGCCCCGGGGACGATCGCGCCACTGACCCACTGCTGATCACCGGCGACTGCGCCGACGGTCACCGGCACAGCCTGGAAACCACTGGCGTTGCGTACAAACACATAGTTGGCCGATCCGCGGCGCACCAGCGCGCCCGCAGGCACCAGCAGCGCACCCTGACTGGCCGCCGGGGTCAGCAAGCGCGCTTCCACGAAAGCATTGGCTTTGAGACAGGCGTTCGGTTCGAGTTGGCGTGCGCG
>JAIENA010000067.1 GCA_019751755.1 Burkholderiaceae bacterium
CGATTAGGTATGGATAGCACAGTGCTGCGGTAAAGTGACGACGAACTCGCTAGTGCGGAGCGCGAGCTGTCTAACTGGCAGGGCCATGATCTAAATCGCAGAGATGGCAGCTACGCTAAAGATGCCCGCTACGAAGACTTGGGGCGTCGCGCCGATATGCGAGTAACCGCTGCTAAGTGGCAAGTGAAAACGCAAAATGCGTTGGTGGCAGAGTTCAGCAAACCCATATAGGGAATTCCATGAGTTCTGCAATTGACGCATTGGAAGAACGCGTCGCTGTACGGCCCTAGGAGGGCATGCATCGTGCCGTTCTGGCGAACGAAATCGAAGTGCTGGCGGGGAGTTTCAAGTGGAGTAAAGTAAAGCTTATCGGGCGAAGCACTCTAGATTAATTACCGCATCTGCCATTTCCGTCAGGTCAGGGGTGTGGGAAATGAAGTATTCCTGCGTATAGCCGCCGATACGCAGCACTTCCCGTTTCATGGCGATGAAGCGGCGCTTGTTCTGCGCATCGAAGGCCCCATCGGCTTCGTCGGAGAACAGCGTGGTGCAGCGCGGACCGGCCGCCTGCGCTAGATACAGGGCCATGGCACGCGTCAGGCACTCGTTGATCCAGATGCGTTCGCCGCCGCTCATCTTCGCCACACTCTTGACCGTATCGCGGTGCGCATCGTGCACCGTGATCTCGAACCCCTCGCGCAGTTCGCCTTTGGCGGTCGCCAGTTGGGTCTTGATCGACACGGAAAAGCGCGGACCGTAGCAGGCCAGCAGCAACTGGTTGGCCAGCATTGACAGTTCCGGTCCGGCGTCATCGATGGCCAGTGCGATGATGCCGTCGTTGCCCAGCGCTTTGGCCAGCAGCGACCAATCCTCCAGGTGCCGCTCCAGGCACTGCAAGCGGCGTTCCTGCGCATCACAGGCCAACACCTGCGTCGTGTGCCGGCGCGCAAGGTCCTCGGCGCGATCCTGCTCCCGCAATGCCGCCAGTTGCGCCTGTTCCTCGAGGTGCAAGCGCGCCTGCGCATCCTCGCAGTCGCGACCGGCTTGCGCCACCGCGTGCCGGTCGAACGCCGGTGGCAACGCCGCCAACAGGGTGTCGAGGCGCGCCACCGACGCGCAGGGATGGGCGGCCTGCTGGCGCTGGGCGGTGAGGGCGACCAACTTGCCCCGCTGTGCATCGTATTCCTGGTGCTCTTCCGCGCGTTCGTCAGCGCTGTGCTTGCCATGCGCCACCAGCCGCGCTTCGATCTCGGCCAGCATGGTGCCAGCGTGCCGGAGCGCGTCGCGTAGAGTAGCCCATCGTTCGCATTGTGTGAGGCGCTGGCGGCTGCGCGCCAGCTTCGATTCAGCTTGCAGGGCAGCCTGGCGCGCGGCCGGTGCGCCGCCCGACTGCAAGCGCAGCGATGCGATCTCTCCCGACAGCGCCGCGTGCTGCTGGTTCAGGCGGCCCACCAGGCTTCCAGCATCGGGCAGCAGCGCCCGCGCCGCGTGCGCGTCGGCCAGCAGTTTGCAGCCATCCTGCAGTGCCATGCCGGCGCAAGGCACTTGCGCCGTCAAGCCAAAGCGCTGCCGCAGTTCCTGGGCACGCAGTGCTGCCTGGCCAGCCTCGCGCTCGACACCGGCCTGCCGGCTTTGCGCCAGCGCCAGGGCGCTCTCGGCGCGTTCGCCTTGTGCCAGCGCTTTTCGCGATTCGTTGAACACGGTTTCGCGGCGTGCCGTGACCAATCGCAGGAGCGGCAAGCGCAGCGCGGACCGTTCGGCAAGGCGGGTCTGTTCCAGCGAGGCCAGCAGGCTTGTGCGCTGCGCGCGCAGCGAGGCCAGCACTGTTTCGCGGCGGGCGGCGCGCTGCGCGTGTCGTTCCGCCATGGTGTCAAATGCCGCCTGTGCGCGTAGTAGCTGCGCCCCCAAATCCTCGACGGCGCGCTGGTGTTCAGCGAGTACCGTCTCGCGTTCCGCCAGCAACTGGGCGCGGCGCGCATCAATGCTGGCGGCCATGCTTTCCTCGGCGCGCAGCGTGGCCAGCGCCGTGCGTTTGGCATCCAGGCGGGCGCAAGCGATATTGCGGTTTTGCCGCGCCAGATCAAGCTTGGCCGCCGTGTCGCCCAGGGCATCGCGCTCTTCCGCCAACCGCGCCAGCGCCTGGCGCTGGACCTGCTGTTGCTGGCGTGCCGATAGGTGGCCTGCGCGCAACAGCCGCACGACCTCGGCGGCGCGCTCGCCACGCGCACGCACCGCGTCCTGGCGCAACAGATCCGCCAGCAGGCTTTTGATCTCGCCATTGCGGTAGCTGGACAGCTGGCGCCGCTGCTGGGCGGAAAACGCGGTGCTGAAAAACGTTGCGGCCGCGCCGGCGATGCCTTCCACGCAGCGGCTGTAGGTTTCCATTTTGCCGTCGGAAACGGTGCCGTCACCCAGGCGCACTGGCGACCAGCCTTGGCCATCCCGCCGGTGCAGGTAGGCTTCGGTGCGCCGCTTGCTGCCCAGGCGCATGACAAGGTGGCTGCGGTAGCGCACCCCGTCCATGGCCCACTCGAACTGCTTGTGGTTCTCGGGCAGGTACACCTCGTCGTAGTAGGAAAACGCCCCCAGCCCGTCGGCGCCGGCGCGCGACGGCATGGTGGGGTAGGGCGTCATGTTGTCGAGGATGGTACTCTTGCCGCGTCCGTTGCGGCCCGTCAGCGCCACCAGCGCGGCACCGCCGGTTTCGCGTTCGAAGTCGATGGTGATGCTGTCGCGGCCCAGCCCATCGCGGATGCCGCAAAAGCCGGTGAGGGTAAGTGATAGAGGCGTCATGGCACGGTCCTTTCATGCTGTGGCAGAGGCGGGTGCGTCCGCCGTGCCATTCCATGATGCGTTCTGAATTCCAGCGGTCAACGCCGCGCCATCGCCCAATTCCGGGGTGAGTAGTTGCTCGGCGATGGCCTCCGGGCTGTGCTGTTCCAGAGCGTCCAGGCAGGCCGCCAGCGGCGCCGCGTCGGTCGACGTGGCCGCCGCCCATGCCAGCAATTGCGCGCGCAGGTCGGCCGCGCGCGCGATGCCCGCCGCCCGCGAGCGCGATACGGGCAGCACGCGTCCTTCCAGCTTGATTCCGGCCGCGCCCGCCAGCGTCGCGGCGATCGCGTCACGGTCGACCTGATGCGCCGTTTCCTCTGGCACGCACCAGCGCACCCGCACCCACGCGCCAGGCAGGTCATGTTGGTGCGCGAAGTCCGCGAGGACGGCGAGATCGGGCGGACCGTCGAAGGTGAGTTCATGCGTGCGGCGCGCCGGCGTCGGGATGAACACGTTGCCGGCGCCATCCGCGTCGACATGCCACAACAGGAATCCTTTTTCGCCTTGCTCGCCGTAATGCAGCCGGCCGATCGATCCTGGATAAGCGATCATCTGGCCCCCTATGCACCAGTATTGGTGCTGGTGGATATGCCCCAGCAGGAAGCCGCTGGCGCGCGCGCAGAACAATGCGCCCGTCGTGAACTCATGGTCCAGCCCCGCCATCGGTACGCCGTGCTCGGTGGTGCAGCCGTGCACCGTGCCATGCGACAGCCCGACCGTGGGAATGCCGAGCGCGCGGGCCGCGTCGTGGGCGGGCGCCAGTCCACCCAGCAGCAGGGTCAGTTGTTCGCCCATGGCGCAGGCGGCCTCGCCCGCGCCGACGGTGGCGGCCAATGTCGCCTTGTTTAACGTGGGAACGCAGCTGCACAGCAATTGCACGCCGGACGGTATCGTGTCGAAGCGCCAGCCGGTTGACGCCAGCCAGGTGCCATCATCCAGCAACGCCACCTGTTCGATCCGGTCCGCCACGTGCACCGGATGGCGGCCGCCCAGCAGGGAAAACAGCCGCAGCATGCCCGGCGGCTCGTGGCTGTAGGTCCCTTGCAGCATCAATACAGGGCAATGGTCGGCCAGGCGGCGGATCTGCCGGGCCAGGGCGGCAAAGGCGGGGGAGTGCGCCGGCAGCGCGTGGTCGGTGGTGTCGCCGGTGATGATGGCGACTTCAGCGCCATTGCCGACGGCCTGGTCCACGGCGTGGCCGAAGCAGTGGTCCACCTCGGCCAGGGTGTCGTCGGCATAATGCAGGTCGGAAAAATGCGCGATGGTGATCATGATGGATTCCTTATTCCTCTGGGCCGATCTCGGCGTCGATGCGTTCGCGCAATCCGTCGGGATTGCCTTGATAGCGGGCCAGGTCGGCCAGCACGCGCTTGACACCCTGGGCGTTGCGCCGCCAGCCCACGCCCCATGCCCAATCCAGATAGGCGTCCAGCCGGGCCCGCGCCACGCCGAGTTCAGTGGCCAGCGCATAGACCGCGTCCGCTCCTTCCGCATCGGCTGGTGGTGCCGCCATCGTGCGCCGCGAAGGCGTTTCCCGGGCTTGCTTGGAAGGCGGGGCATTGCTCGGCGCTTCGGCCGGCATGTCCACGACCTGGCCGGGATCGCTCGCGTTGCCCTGCGTTGCAGGGACGTCGCCTTGCAGCGCGCGTGCCGCGTCGTCCGCGACGCGCAGCGTGGTGTCGTCATCTTGCTGGGACAGCAGCGCCGTGACGTCCACCGGCGCTTCCAGTTCGATGATCCAGTGCGCGCTGCGCACCGGTTGTCCGGTCTTGGCGTCCAGGTGCGATACCTCGCGCAGCTTCTTGGTGAGATAAAACGGCGTGCGGTTGCGGTCGAGAAAGCCCGCGATTCGGCCGCCGCGCATAAAGGCGATCGCCTCGAAGCGCTCGATGGCGCGCGACAGGGCATAAAAACTGTTGGTGTGCAGCTCGAACGCGTCGAGCGAGCGGATGCCGGGAATGTAGAAGATGAAGCGGCCCGACAGGTTGCACTGGCGGTTCTGGAACTCCGGGCAGTGTTCGGGATCGCACAGGCCATCGTTCTCCGGACGCGGCTGGGTGCCGCGCCCGCCAAAGGTGCGCACGGCGCGCTGTTTGTGCTGGTCCACTTTTGCCGGTGAAAACATCATGCAGCGCCGCGTCTGGCCGTCGGCGGAGTATTCGCTCCAGTAGCGCTTCTCGTTGCGCGCCCAGCAGGCCAGTTCGTGCGGCATCACGCTTTGCCAGGCGTCGGCCGGGAAGATGACGGGGAAGCGGTACAGGCGCACTTCGCCATCGCCGCGGTCTTCGCCATGGGCGTCCAGGATCTGGCTGGCCAGCGCCGGGTTGGGAAAGTCGTTGGGGCGCACCGTGAACCAGGCCACGTTCTTCGGCGCCAGCGGTGTCTTCACGTCGGGGAAGCGCTCGGCGATCTTCTGTTCGATCTGTTCAAACGTCGCCTGGTGCGCCAGGCCGTCGTCGTAGAGCGCCTTGATGGCGGGGTTGGCGGCGGCCGCCTTGGTGAGCACCTTGATACCGGCGCGGATCTTGCCGGCGGTGGGAATGCGCATCTGCTGGCGGCCGAGAATGGTGGCCGGTACCAGCGGGGCAACGGGGGTGGTGATGGTGTTCTTGTCCATGCCTGTCTCCGAAAATGAGATGTGGAACAGGTCTATGGTCTCCCCGGAAGCGGTGCATGCAAGTGGCCGTGGGCGGAAGCCGTATGTTCGGCGACTTTATGCAACAGGCATTGTGGCGTGTGTTTGCGGCCGGCGCCGGCATGTGCGAACAGCATGTGTGGCGCCGACCGAATCAATCAGTCGCCATGGATGTACAGGCGTCCAACCATGCGCAGGCCGTGGTTTCCGCCTCCGCATAGGCCACGTCCAGCAGATAGCGCTGATGTGCCGCGATTGCGCCGACGGCGTGATGGGCGGCGCTGATTCGTTCTTCGTAGGTCAGGCCGTCCCACCATGCCATGCTGTCAGCGCGACTGGTGGCGTGCGCCAGGAACACCCGATATCCGACCTCTTCACCATGCACGAAGGTGCGCAGCCACCATCCCTTGCCGGACGCGGTGGTGGTTGGTGTGATGGTGTAGCTCGGCGTGTCGTCGTGAAGTGGTTCTGGATCGGGTTTCATGGTTTCGCTCTCATGGCACGGCATTCTAGTTCATGGCGGCGGACGATCGTCACGACAGGCATCGCTAGAGTGATGGGGCATGCCGCGTCGCATTTGCTGTTTTCAACAGTTGATGCACGGCGGCGCTTTTGACGCCCAGGGCATGGCCAATGTCCTGCGGTGCCGCGCCTTGCGCCAACATACGTGAGGCCGCCATCCGCCGGGCGCAGGCGGTATTGAGACCGGTGAGTCCCGCGTGATTGAAGATGCGCCGGTATATCTCATGCATTTCCTTACAAACCGTGCGCCGGCTGCGATTGTCGGGGTGGGTGATCTTCATGGGGTGGCCATCGCGCGACAGGAACAGCCTGCTCGCGGGATCGAATCCGCGAAAGCCTTGTCCCGTCGAGGCACTTAACTGCTTGGCGGAGCGCTCGGCCAGATAGGCATCGATGGCGGCAACCGTGTCGGGGCAGTTGAACTGCAGCGGTCGGTCGGCATGGTTGGTGGCGATCACGGCGCGCAGTATCGAGTGGGTTCGGACCTGGCCTGCGGCATCCATGTAATCTTGAACGGTGAGCTGGGCGATTTCCAGGGGCTTGGCGCCGGTGGAAAGGAGGGCCAGCAACAGCGCCTTGTCGCGGAGCGGCGCATGACTGTGCTGGCGAATTTTCGTCAGCAACCGTTCGACCTGCGCGGATGTCAGTGTTTGTGGCGGTTCGAAGTGTGCCGGTACGGCGCCGGGCCTGAAGTGTTCCAGTGCCTCCAGATAGGCTTCCTGGTGGTTGCGCAGCAGGCTGGCGCTGGGCGACGTGTCCTCATCGATTTCCAGCACGCCGACGACTTGCTGCAACGCCAGTGCCAGGCGGCGTACCCTGTTGGAGACGGTGCTTTTGGTTACGCCATGCGCGGCGGCGATGTGGTGATAGTGAATACCGGCTGCGGCGGCGCGCAGCATGGCGGTCGCACTGACAAAAAATTCTGCGTCCATGATTGGTTCTCCGAAAGTGGCGATGCTTTAGGATCATCCTGTTTAGCCGCATGTCTAGCCAGTCGAAAACCCACCGGAATTCAGCGCTTTTCCGTTGCGGCTTCTCGGCGGGTTTTATCGTAAGCGCCAAATCCAGCCATATGACAATGGTCGCCATTTCTGCATACTCAAATTTCCATGTCGCTCAGCAGGATGACGCATCAAGCAAGAGCGGAAGTATCGTAGGAACGCGTAGCACCGTGGCGTGGGGTGCTGTCGCAGCGAGCCTTGGCCCAGTAACATTGCCATTCGGTGCGCCAAATGGGGCACTGAGCGAACAGGCAGCGGCGGATAGCCCGGCAAGCCAGCTTCTTGGTGTCGCAGCCAAAATTACCTTGGCTGGTTAAATCGGCACCATTCTGGCATTGACGGTTATCCTGCCCTCGATTCTGATGCCGTTTGCTATTCCTTGGCCCTGCCACGACGCGGCCGGGGCTAACCCCAGCATCTTCCGTTCAAGCGATCTTCGGCCCCGGAATTCTGCTTCAGCCCCTTTCACAACGCGGCTATTCTGCCTGGACTGCGTGGGAGTGAGTAATTTCTTCTATGCATTGCAGGACAGATAACGTTACTATTACCAATAGTTAAGAATTTTCTATGGCGGCCTCAAACTTCCTTTATGCGAGGGCCTTTTGCTACTGCCTAGCGACACTGATTTCCTATGCAAGACTTTGAATTAACAAGCGTGAAGAATTGGCTGTTGGAATTCTTGGTGATCAGGGGGCTGGCTAAACCTGATGGTCGGCCACTGCATGGCTACCGAGTTACCCAACCCGAGTATGAACAAATGCGTGTCTGTCTGAACGCCCACCGGCGTGATGTTCTGACGGTGGACCGCAAAAAAGCTTGGGCGGCAACCTTTTGCCTGTTCGTGGCTGAATGCTACCGACGTGAATATGATGCACGCGCGGTCGGTTGGACCTGGGCCAACTTCGAACAGCGACTTGGTTCGCAAATTGAACTAAGTGTCGCCCAGCACGCTGAGTTGACACAACTTGGCCTCGAGAATTTCTGGTGCCGCCCAATCCGTCACCGCGAGCATGGCCGTGACCTTCTAGGCTCGCTTTTCGCAGAAGGCGGCTTACCCTGGCTGCTGCTTCAAAACGAGGCCCATGGCTTTGGCAAAGCGATTCGTGCTGGCCTGCGCAACTACTACCGTGCCGCCGCCGAACGACGTAGTGTCATCGATCTGATGGGCAGCGTGGTAAATGCCTTGCCGCAGGTATTTCAGAACCTGGAAACCCGTCAGTTGTTGGCCGCCGTGGTGCAACAACTGATGTTCCTGGCCGAGAATTATCCATTACACAGGCAGACCGATCCCTCGGCCTTTCTCGATCAGAGTAGTTCGGGCTGGCGCTCGCAGTTCCCGATACCGCTTGACGAAGCAAATGGTCGCCGTCTGCTAAATGACTGGCTTAAAGATGCCGGCCAGCGCCGCCAGGAGCGCGCCGACGAGGTGGCCCGCGATCTTGCCTTCAGCTGCACACATTTCCTGCGCGGCACACCGCCCGAGTGGGGCTTGACGAGCGAACTAGTCCTGCCGGAAAGCGCCGAATTCACTCCGACTAGCGGAACCCTACGCAATACCCGGCTCGAGCTGGCTGTATTCGAAGGCCAGCAGCTGCGGCTGCGTGCCGGGGCGGCATACGCCCAACCGCAGGGCGATAGCTGGGGGCTGCGCTTTCCCCGCGCGCGCCTGCGTGTCGAGCGGCGCGATCCTCCGGCCAGCCTGAGTTTGCGCCTGCTCGTGGACGGAGTCATGGCTAGCGAATTCACTTTGGCCGGTGACGCCGTCGCCTTTGACGAACTGCCCCTGATCTTCGCTCCGCACGAGGAGCGCTGGCAGTTGGTCGCAACCGCTTCGTGCGCGCTGGTCGCGCGCGAGGTGCTAGTGCGATTGCCGACCGGCTATACGATTGTGGGCGTGGCCGGGGATGTCATTGCTACCGAGGCCGACGGCGCCTTCTGGTTGCGCTGCACATCCGACCTGCGTTGTCTCAGTGACGCCGATGTGTTTACCATCAGGCTTGGGTGCGATGCCGCGACCAGCGTGCAGTTGACCTTGAAGGGACGCACCCTGCCATATGACGCCAGCCCGGGCCTGGTGTATCTCGGCTGGCCGCGCCTGGTGGTGCCGTGCGGCGCGCCTTTCTCCGAGCAGCAGTTGGCCCAGTTCATCGATGGTCGCCCGCTGACAACGGTGCCGAAGCACGAGCGCGTCGGCGCGCTGCGCTACAGCGTCAAGGGACCGGACGGCGAAACCTTGCTACGACGCCGTTTTGGCGTGCTTCCGGCGGAATTTGGGTTGGCATTGCAGGCGAGCGCGCCTGCGCGGGTGATCTTGCGCGACGCCGGTGCCGTGGTGCCGGCCGTCCTCAATGCCAACGTTAAGACGTCCATGCAACGACGCGACAACGAAATCGTCCTTGGCCTCGAGGCCGAACTCAACCAGTTGCCCAGGTCCTTGTTGTTGGCCTTGCACTATCAGGCGCGACCGGGCACGATCGAGTTGCGTTTACCTTTTCCCTATCAAGGGGCGGCCTTGTACGACGCCGAGGGCAATCCGGCCAAGCCCGGCAAGCTGGTGCTGGGCGATCTGCTGGGGGGCGAGCGTCATGTTGTTCTCGGGGCGGGAAGGAGGGCAGACCTTCGAACTGCAGCTCGAATTGTTTAGTTCATGCTTGCAACAACGTCCTTGGCGCAGCTACCGACTGCAGGGCGGTGACGCGCCGCTCACGGTGAGCCTTTTCAACTATCAACATGATATCGTCACCATGCTGGCGGTGGTCAGTGATCAAGATGCGTACGTCAGGCTTACTTTGAGTGGCAAGCAGCGCCTGCTGAGCCTGGATATCTGTCGATACCACGCGGGCTTGGAATGGGACGATCATCGCAGCCTGGTGGTAATTCCTAATGGCGCTCAGCGAGCGTTGCCTCCGGCCAGACTGGCCGCCATCCGGCTGGCAGCACCGGGTTTGCCCTTGGTGCCGTTGCCGGAGCGCCTCAGCGAAGGCGTCGCCACCGGGATATTTGACATTCCTTCGGCCTTCTATCAGGATGGCCCCTGGCTGATCTTCCCCGATGTAGCTTCGCCAGTCCTGTTCCGTCCCCGCCTGTTTCATAGCGCGCCAGCAGAGGACGTCCTGACTGCAGGCCCAATGCAGTCATTGCACGAAGCCGCGCAGCAATACCATCCGGTTCATGCCCCGCATGTCATGGCAGGTCCAATTGCCGCCATGGCCCAAGATTTTGGCCATTCGAACTGGCAGTACCTTGCGGACCTGCTTCAACAGCTCGCGCACCTTCCGTTGTCGACCTTCCAGGCCTGGATAGCCCTGGCTGCCGACCCGAAAGCTTTGGCGGCCGCCGTGTTTCGGCTCGAGCTTGACCGGGCTTTTTGCGAGCGTATTCGTGGTGAACTGGCGGTGATATGGGAATGCGTCCCGCTCCCCCTTTGGCGTAGCACCCACGAGCGATTCCGGGCCTGGCTTGGCTGCGTCGGGCTTGCCGAGAACTATGTCGCCCCGGTCTTGCTGCAACGCCGCGCCGTGTTCGGTGCGTTGGCGCCCCGCTTCGAAGACCTGAGCGAATACCTCGATACGGGTGATCTGCGTTGCCTGCCGCAGGCCCCAATTGCTTTTGTCCTGCCTGTCTGGTACCAGACCCTGCGTCAGGCCCACTCCGATAACCTGGATTGGCCCACCCAGCTGGGTGCGGCCCTGGGCGCCTGGATACGGCGCCACCGCCATGCCTTGCCTCCCGTCGTTTCAAACTTATCGAGCGCGGGCTTCACCGACGCAGTCACCTATCTGCCCATCTTTATGGCGCACGTGAGTACCGGCCAGGCTACCCTTGCCGATCTGCTGCAGGACAACGCGGTGCAAAAATTCGCCCTGAAACAGCTCACCGACTTCGACAGGGCCTTGTGGTACGACCCGGTGTATGCCCTTTTTGTCAGTTATTTGCTGGCACGACCCCAAGCCTAAAAAAACACGTCCATGAATTATTTTAGTGACCTCATCAAACAGAGTCTCGCGCGCAACCGTGAAGCCAGCCTGAGCATGCTTGGGCTACGCAACGCCGCCGTTCGCTCCCACTTGCGCGCGCAGATGAATGATGAACTGGGGGCCGAAGGATGCTTCCTAGCGCCGCCGGTCTTTGAACACACCTTCGGCTGGGAACAGTCAAACCAGACCTTTGGAGACTTGCCGCCCCTGATCTCCGAGGCGATGGTGGCGAACCTGGCGCAGGCGCCTGCTTACCGCTTCGAACGCAGCGACCGTCCGTACACGCACCAGATCAAAGCGTGGACCCGGTTGCTGGACGAAAAGCCGACCTCTGCGGTCATCACCACCGGCACAGGATCGGGCAAGACCGAGTGTTTCATGGTGCCGATTCTGGACGACCTGGCCCGCGAGCAGGCCCGTCTGGGCCAATCTCTGGTGGGGGTGCGCGCACTGTTCCTGTATCCACTCAATGCACTGATCAACTCACAGCAGGAGCGCCTTAATGCCTGGACCGCGCAGTTTGGAGAGCGGCTGCGCTTTTGCCTCTACAACGGTAAGACCAAGGAAAAGGAAAGCGAGGTGCGCCACCTACGGCGCGACGAGCCGGCTAAATATGGGGTCAACCAGGTGCTGTCCCGTGAAATCCTGCGGCGCGAACCTCCGCCCATCCTGCTGACCAATGCCACCATGCTCGAGTACATGCTGGTGCGCCAACTTGACCATCCAATTCTGGAGATATCGCGCCAAGCGAAGTCGCTGCGCTGGATTGTGCTGGACGAGGCCCATACTTACATCGGCTCACAGGCTGCCGAGTTGTCGCTGTTGCTGCGCCGTGTGGTGCACGCTTTCGGTAAACGCTCCGAGGATATTCGCTTTATCGCCACCTCGGCCACCATCGCGGATGCCGACGCCAGCAATCGCTTGCAAGCTTACTTGGCCAGCCTAGCCGGCATCGACCCTGCCAACGTGGTGGTTATCACGGGGCAGCGCGTCGTGCCTGACCTACCGCAGTCCGTTGTTATGGCGGCGACACCGCTGAAGACGCTGCAAGCCATCGCGCCGGAGCAGTCGGTGTCAACGGCGCGCTTTGATGCACTCATTCAGCATCCAGTGGCGCGCCAGCTCAGGCACCACATTGTCAGTAGCCCTAAACCGGTCGACCTGAACGAGTTGCTCGGCCAAGTTCAGGAGGCATTAGCGCCGGGCGATCGCGCCACGCAACAACGCCAGGTGCTGGCCTGGCTCGACCTGATGACGGGGACAGCTCGCGCCTCCGACGCCCCGCCCATGCTGAAGCTGCGTATCCATCTATTCCAGCGTATGCTGCATGGCCTGTGGTCTTGCGTCGATCCTGCCTGTGCGTCGAAGCCCGCCGACCTATCTGAATGGGAGTTCGGCAACCTCTATGTCAATCAGCGCGCCCGCTGCAATTGCGGCGCGCCGGTGTATGAACTGGCCTTCTGTGATGACTGCCGCACCCCGCACCTGCTGGCCAGCGATGCCGGTGGCAAACTGATCCAGAGTAGTGCGTATGCCGGTGACGAATTCGCCCTCAATAACGAAGGCGGCGATGAGGAAGCTGTCGTGGGGGAGGCGTCTGGTTATGTGGCGGGCCGCGGGGCGGTGCGCAAGCTGGTGCGTCCAACAGCGGCAACGAAGGATAACTCCTATGTTCCGGTCAGACTGGATCTCGACAGTTGCATGCTCGGCACGTTGACCGCGCCGCGCCAGGCCATGCTGAGCCTAGTCGACGAACTGGATGGCCCTTGCGCCAGCTGCGGGCCCCAACCACGGCCGGCCCTGATGCGCAAGTCTTATCTGGGAGCGCCTTTCTATGTCGCCAACGTGGTCCCCACGGTGCTGGAATTTTGCCCTGAGCCGGGGCTGGACGAGCTGCAAGGACGGACGCGGGAGGAATTGCCGGCTCACGGACGCAAGCTGATCACCTTCACCGACAGCCGCCAGGGGACAGCACGCATGGCGGTGCGCATGCAGCATGAGGCCGAACGTTCCAAGCTGCGCGGGCTGGTCTTCGAGATCCTGCGCAACGAACAGGCTGTGCACGATTTACGCCCCAAGGATGTACCCAGCGCTTCCTACGAAGAGTTGATGAAAACGGCTGACGATCTCACCAAGATGGGCATGAGGGCAGCAGCTGATGACTTGCGCCGGACGGCGGAGGAAGCACGCAGCGGCATCAGCAGCCAGCAGGTGCCAGCGATGCCATGGCAAACTTTGGTTGAACGGCTATCGGCGCAGACCGAACTGCGGGAATCCATCCTTAACTATAACCGCTATGCCAACCCGTCTCTGTTCGCGGGGGCCGGTGGCGAACACACTATGGCGCGCCTCCTGCTTGCGCGCGAGTTTGCGCGGCGGCCGAAGAACCAAAACAGTACCGAGACACTGGGCCTGGTCAAAGTCGGCTACCAGGGCCTGGAGCGCCTCACCAGCGCGCCGCCCCACTGGATCGGGACTCGCGCCGTGTGGAGCGAGCGAGACGGAGCAGGGGAGTGCTTGACCGCTGGAGACTGGAGCGACTTCCTCAAGGTGGCGCTCGATTTTTACGTGCGTGAAAACACCTTCGTCTTGCTCGACCCGACTATGTTATCTTGGATGGGTAGTCGCTTCAGTCCGAAGACTCTTGCGCCGCCCAACCGCGAAATGGCCGACAGCAGCCGTCACAAGCGCTGGCCGCAAGTGCGCGGATTAGCTGGCGGTCGGCTGGTGAAGCTGCTTGAAAGAGCCACCGGCTTTGATCTTGCCAACAACAGTGCCCATCGCAGTTTGATCAATCTATGGCTGGAGTGCGCCTGGAAGGATTTGTTGGCGGCACAAATTTTGCAGGAGACCAACGGTGTCTATGCTCTCAACCTCGCGCGCCTGGAGTTCTCCCTGCCCACCCACGCATGGATCTGCCCCCTGACCAACCGCTTATTCGACACCACCTTCTGTGGGCTGACACCCTATCTGCCTGGGAATAAGGCGCTTGGCACTTTCCACTGCCGCCGCGCAGCACTACCGAAACTGACCGCTCTGCACACAGATGGCAGCGCTACATCCAAACTAGCTCAGATCCGTGCCTTGGTGGAGGCCGATCCAGACATCGACCGACTGCGCGCCGATAGTTTGTGGAGCGATGTCTCCGATCGGACCGTCGAGGGCGGTTTTTACTATCGCACAGCCGAACATTCGGCCCAACAATCAGCCGAGAAGCTGCAAAGCTACGAAGACCTGTTTAAGGCCGGCAAGATCAACGTACTGAACTGTTCTACGACCATGGAAATGGGGGGCGACATCGGTGGCATCTCGGCTGTGGTGATGAACAATGTCCCGCCCCATCCTGCCAATTACCTGCAGCGCGCCGGGCGCGCCGGGCGTCGCAGCGAGGCGCGCGCGATTGCCTATACCCTTTGCAAGGCTGATCCACACAATCAACGGGCATTTCGGGTGCCCAAGTGGCCGTTCATCACCGCCATTGCAGCGCCTTCGGTCACCCTCAGTTCGGACCGAATCGTGCAGCGCCACGTTAATTCCTTCCTGCTGGCGGCCTTCTTGCAAGAGCAAGACCGTAGCGTACCCGGCGACCGCACCAAACTGCAACTAAAATGGTTCTTCGCTGGTGGCGAGAGCGCTCCGGCACAGTTGTTTGCCGCTTGGCTTGGCTCCCTGCCCACGGCTATTGAACCGGGTTTGCGTACTATCGTCCGTGGCACTGGTCTGGCCGGTCGTTCGTTGGCTTCGCTAGCTGCTGACGCGCTGGCAGCGTTGCGCCAGATCGGCGACTATTGGAGCGCGGAATATGCTAAGTTGACGGAACGGATTGTCAGCGCCAGCGACGAGCCTTATCGGCGCGCTCTGCGCTATGAATTGGAACGGCTTGAAGAAGGCTTCCTGCTGCATGAACTGGCGGCACGCGCGTTCCTACCCGGCTACGGTTTCCCGACTAACCTGGTTAGCCTGAATACCTATAACATCGCCGAGTTTGCGGACCAGCAACGCCGGCGCGACAGCAACGACAGGGAAGACAATATTTTCACTCTGCGAGGGCAACCGACCCGTGGTCTTGATGTGGCGATCCGCGAATATGCGCCTGGCGCCCAGATTGTCATGGATGGCCGCGTGTACCGCTCGGCCGGCATTGCACTGCCGTGGCGGTCTGATGGTGAGCGGCGCGAGGCGCAAAAATTTGACAAAGCATGGCGCTGCTCTGATTGCGGCACCACTGGTCTGGTCGAAAATGCCTACCTGAATGCCGACTCCATACACTGCAATAATTGCGGGGCATCAGTCCCGCGCAGTGACCAGAAACTGGTCCTGCGGCCACTGGGCTTTGTCACCGACTTCTGGGAGTCCAGCACGAATGATATTGATCACCAGAAGTTTATCCGTGTCGCGCGTCCCCGTATCAGCCTCGACGGCGAAGTTCTTGCGCTGCCTGATGTGCGTTGCGGCTACCTGCGTTTCGGCCATGATGGCACCATATTCCATCACTCATCGGGTGAACACGAGACCGGTTACGCCGTCTGCCTGAGCTGCGGACGCGCTGACTCGATGAGCGTGGATGGCCAAGTGCCGCCGGACTTGCGTGCCGACCATTCACATCGCCCGGTTGGCGGTATCACCGGTAGCAAGCGCGACAAGTCCTGCCCTGGTACAGGCGTGCAGGCCAATGTTCACCTCGGCTTCCAGACGCGTACCGATGTGCTGGAATTGTTCCTGCGCAGCCCTGTGACCCAGCATTGGCTGAGCGACTCGCCCCAACACCAGGTCATTGCGCGTACACTCGCACTGGCTTTACGTGACGTCATGGCGAGCAAGCTGGGGATCGCCGCCAGTGAGATCGGCTACAGTGTTCGGGTCGACAAGGACCTGGAAACGCGCAAGGGCAGGTCGGTAATACAACTGTTCGACCAGGTCAGTGGCGGTGCCGGCTTCGTGTTGGCTAGCCTCGATCATGTCGTGCAGTTGCTAACAGAACTGGAACAAAAGCTGATTTGTTCCTGCGATAACGTGTGTGGTGCCTGCCTCGCCAGCCAGGATAGCCGCGCCGAAGCGGAAGAACTGGACCGCAACGGCGCGCGTACCTGGCTGCTCGATAATGAGCTGTTGCGTCACTTGGCGATGCCTCCTGCCTTCGCCACCATCCCGGGCGCGCGATATTGCTCAATCGAACCGCAGCGCTTCATCCGCCAAGCCATCAATCGTGGGGCTAGCGCGATTCAGATTGCGCTGCGCGGGAACTCAGATGCATGGGACCTTAGCCTTCCAGAGGTGCGCAATCGCATTCTAACTTGGGCCATAGCGGACCAACTTGAAGTCAGTCTGGGCATTTCTGCAGTGGACACGCTGCCAGGGCCGGTGCGCCGCGCTCTGGGCATGTTTGCCGCATTCGGAATTCATATTGTTCAGTTTGGTCAGGACTGGAATCAAAAGACCGTTCCGGTCGCGTTGCAAGTAATGGGAGAAGGCCGCACATTCACGCTAATGGCCAGCGATGAGACCCTGCTATTGCCTGGCGACCGCTGGCTTGCCACTGCCGAAACTGTCCTGTGGGCGACGTCGGAGCAGATTGACCCGCTTCCGACTACACCCATGGTTACAAAAGGTTGGAACGATGTCCCGGGTAATGCTGTGTTGCTGGAAATTACCTCGGAGCTTAATGGACCGGTCGGTGAAGTAGGCACGCGTCTACACCAGATATTCACGACCAAGGCGCCGGCTTTGTCGCAGTTGCTTCAGCAGGACCGTGCAGTCAAGCTGAGCTATTCCGACCGCTACCTCAAATCGCCCTGGTCGCTGATGCTGTTGGGTGGTGTACTGACCGCTTTCGATAATGAGGCGCTGCAGACCATTGAAATCCAGACGGTGGGACCAGATACCAGCGGAGCCAAGGCAAGATGGAATCTCAAACATGATTGGGGCAACGACGCAGTTCTGACCGATATGATCAGGGCCTGGCTGTCCGAGCACCTGAATGTCTCGCTCGCTATTGATGTCCGGCCAAGTAATCACGAGGTGCAGCACGGTCGGATACTTACCGTGGATTGGCAATCTGGCAGGCAAAGCCGAATTGTGCTCGACCAGGGTGTGGGCTATTGGGCCCCGCGCACTCTATATAAAGACGATCAGATTTTTGATTTTAATGCCTCCACGGCAAATCAGCTCAACACGATGCGAGAGCGTGTTCGCAGTATCTTGATTAGCAATCCAGTCACTTGGCCAACGTATCTCACGATACATGCCTAGCGCAGGGTGCCGTCGCCTGGCATTTCATCCATAGCAAAGGGGAGGGGGACCTGGTTAATTTGCACTACGGGAATGGGGGGAGCCCCCGGCGCGCAGTTCTGCAATCTCGTTGCCCGTGACCGGGTGACTCTGCCGAAGAACTGTATTCCCCCTCGCTCGAGGGCTGAGATAAAGCTTGTTGCTTGGTTCCGGAAGTTAGCAGTTGGGGGCGAAAAGCTGCTCATTGGTCCAAGTTGCTGATTTAGATATAGTCAACTCAGCTGCTTCATCTTCATTGGCCACTATCCGGTGCCCTATAGCGATGGCGACACAGACCAACGCGGAGATCAAGAACATACCTGCGGTTTTCAGTGTACGGGATTTTTTCGCGACTGAGTGGCAAATTACAAAGTGCTGCTTCAGCGCTTCCTGCGCAAGGCTCTCATGATCGAGGTCGGCAACATATCGCTCAAATTTGCTGAAGTCGTTAGTTTGGTACTCTGATGCGACGTAACCATAGAAACTAACAGGAAGATTGCTCTTATCCCATCGGATCTTTTTCCCGAAGATTTCCCGTAATGTCTCCCTGGGCAAAACAACCCAGATCGCCGCGAGCAATGAAATCAACGATAAGGCAGTTGCGGACAATGTAATCCAACGCGTTAGGCCTTCGAAGCTAAACAGCTTTGCGCCAGTCCAGAGAAAGCCGAGGAGGCCAAGATTCAAGGCTGCGACAAAGCCAGCCTTGGTATCCATTACGGTTACCCATTTTCTGCTGATTTCAGCGAAGGCTGCATAAACCTTATAGCGCTCTTCATGAGTCATAGCCTTAGTGGTGGCCGGATTCGTGGTAACAGTCGTGTCTTGCAAATCTATTCTCCTTGCGCAAATTTGGCGGCAAAATTAGTTAGGCAGTTCCTCAGGGCTTCGCTAGCGGGCATCCGTCACAAGTGCCGCAGCATTTGGCGCCTTGCAAGCTTTCCCAGAATTGTTTATCTGCTGTCTTCCAGGCGAGCAACCCTTCAGCAAGGGCGAGGGCAGCTGCGGCGTGATTTTTGCAGCGACCAATACGCTTAGACCGGCGTGAACCGTTCACACCACAAAAGCACTTCCTGCGACGATTGACGAGCATTCTGCGCGACTTCCAAATTGAAAACAGGTAGATGCCGTCTTGCTTTACCTCGATGATGGAATCGGGATTTCTCCCGCGCCTCGGGCAAATGTTGACCGACAGTGCACCCGCTTCAAGCTTGGTGAGGAACGAGTTTCCCAGTGCAGAAGCAGCTTCCAATGCATGCAGCTGATACTTCGCGGCGCCACCGTGGGCCCAAGCTTTGTGTGACGGCCATCGCCTAATTTGTGCGGCGCGTTCTTGTAATCGGAGGAACTGGATGAGCGTTTCCATCCACACCTTGGCCGACGATTCGTCGACCACATCCAGCTGTTCGCTTCCTTCCCAATACATGCAGAACGACCCGCCAGGATTGATATGGCGTTCTGGGCAAAAAGAGGGAAGAAGTTTGCTACCGAATTCTTTGGCACGCAATCGTCCACCTTCACACCACACCTGAATGATGTAGTTTGATGAGCGGCCATCCACTCGCTGAAGATTAACGCTTAACTCAGCAGTGGTTTCGCCGTTCAGCACGCCGACGGCGTTAAAATCGGCGGCGAGCGCAAGAATCAGATCTAACGGGCCGGGCATCACTTTTCGCAGTAAGGACGGATTTCGCGTTGGGTGGCGGCCAGAACAGCTGGCGTTTTTGCGTACGTTTCCTTTCGGATGATTGACGCACTCTTATCGCCCGCGTCAGACAGCGCTTCCGTGGCCTCGTTGAAGTCTAAGTCCTTCACTTTTTGCTGCGTGCCAAACAACGTCTTTACAGCGTCGGATGCTACCTTCAGTGCCTCTGCCCCGATTGCGGTTTCTACGCCGGTGCAGCGCTTCTGCTGACTTTCCGACTCGAGCACGCCACGGCTGACAGAGCAACGCACGCGATCGCTTTTCAGTCCGAGACGAGTGATCGTCATCGGACCGTAATCGAAGCCAATTGCCAAGCCCAGATTGCCGGTTTCATAGCCTTCGTCTTCGAGGCGTTCGAGCGCCAGATCGAAGCTGCTACGGAAAGCCCCTGCCAGGAGCGTCGCGGCGCTGATTGTCTCCTTTTCGTCTGTTGTGTGCGCAGTGCCTTCGCAGATGAGCCCGTGGACGCAGTCGCCAACGAATCGCACTCGACGTCCCTTAAATTCCTTGCTCCGGACGCGTTCGAGTTCCGCGCGCACGACGTGGAG
>JAIENA010000457.1 GCA_019751755.1 Burkholderiaceae bacterium
GGGGCGTTTCCGCCGGGGTTGGCGCGGCAGTTTGATGTGATTGAGGTGAGGCGGACTTGGGTGATGGATACGGGGGTTAGGTTGCAGTGAACCTCCCCCATCACCCCAGCCTGCGTTCATGATTAAAACGAAGTAACGATTTGCAGCAGAAAGTTGCCACGTGACCTCGTAATCACGAGAAATCATTCCGCATTATGCAGGCAACCAATTTTCTTTTTCTAATAGACCTCATCAATAAACTGCGTCTTCAATCTCAAAAATTCAAAAGAAGACCGGTTGCATTTCTCTGAGCGCCGGAACCGCATAAATAATCTTTTAATTGAGGATTTGCTTCTTCATCACACAATCCGGCATCACTCATAAGAGCAAAAACAACCTCACCGATCTGCTTTGCCAAAAGCGGCGGAACGGCATTGCCAACTTGGTGAAACTGCTCAGTCCTATTCCCTTGAAAAAAATAATTATCCGGGAATGTCTGCAAACGTGCTGCTTCACGCACAGTAAGACTTCTACACTGCGAAGGATCCGGATGAATAAAGTAATGGCCATCCTTTGAAATATGACTAGTTACCGTAGTAGCAGGTCGATCGTACATCTGTACCCGGAAGCGGTCTGCAAACTTTCCACTCTCCCAGTTTGCATGGTTAGGTTTCAGACCTTCTAAGGTGAACTCCGCATGGCCTTTAGGAGAATGCCCCATTGCCTCTGCAAACGAGGATGCATAGGCATACCGGCGCAAATCGCCGCTCATATGGCTACGTGCCTCATGATTGAGCCACACTTTAAGCCGATCATCTGCATACCAAGTCTGTAGCTTTGTACGCACAGCCGGCGGCGTAAAATCGCGGCCCCAAAATCTAAGCGCTCCCTCTGACCAATCATAGCCAACTTCACGCATTCTATTCTTCAAAACATCCAGTACTGGAGTAAGATTTTTGTCGGATTTAGCGTCCCGATGAAGTTCGGTAAAATGCTTTCGTACGACGTGTGCCCATTGCTCACTTGAGTCATCTTGCTGTGACAGCTTACTGCGAATTTTTGGCAAAGAAAATAATGCATTTCGCACCGTTGTCTCATCAAGACGCTTTAAGGGCTTCGGAATGGCTTTAATGTCCTCTCTGACACCCAGCAGTATAACTCGATGACGAGCTTGTGGTACCCCATACTCCTCAGCCTTCAGAATAAAATCTTGCACGTCTATTTCCGCTTTCGCGGTGGACTTGCTAAAGCTTGTCGCACACGAAAGCGAATAAATTCTATATCCGAATCCAGATTCCATTTCGCCAAGCGCCGAATCAGGATCTGACAAATCCTTTAGAATTGTATGAAATATCTTCGAACCATTAACAGAAGCAGACAATATCCCCTTCACATTTTCCATAACAAATACAGATGGCCTGTATTTCTTAATAATTCTCAGATATTCTCGATATAAAAAATGCCGATGATCGTCCTCAGCGCGATAGTCTGCCTTCCCGCGATTTCTGGATCGACCAACGAGCGAGTATGCTTGGCAAGGTGGACCGCCAATGAGTACCCATGGCACTTCTGGACCAAGATGATGTGAATTTATGCGATCGTCGAGCTTCTGATTATCTTCTTCTGCACCAAGCACAAGTTGCTGCGCTTCCTCGCCTGATTCTATCCAGACATCCTGATTCGTCTCATCAAAAGGCTGCTTCCCCTCTCCATTACAGTAGCGGTAGTATGAACCGAGAAAATCATTTCCCTTGCGTTTTAGTAAGCGATAAAAAGCTCTCAGCCGTAACGTTGTTCGTGCAGCGGGATCCATCTCCGCCGAAACAATAATTCGAAACGGATCATTTTCGACAGATGAAAATCCCTCACCTAGCCCACCAGGACCGGCAAACAGATCAACAATAGGTATATGCGGCGACGGCCGGATTTCTTCTTGAATAGACAATTTAAATCTTATTAAAAAATCGATAGTAATAACATAGATCTTACGAAACAACCATTCCTAAAAATATTGCATAGATGAAATGGATTAACATATCCGCAAAAAACCTCAATTGCGTTCAAGCTAATTTTCTAGCACAGTAACATAGCGATTATCGCACGCAGGATCTATTCCGCATAGGTTACCTGTCCAATTTTCAAAAACTACCGAAGTCCGTGTAAATCTGGCAGCGGCTATTTGACTTTTGCAATTTTTTTTACAGCCTCCAAGTCAAGTCGACTGGGAAGCCCCCATCTCCCACCCAGTGGTAGCTCAAGGCAGCACGGGATCTGGAGCAACATTCTAAACAATCAAAGGCTGATTTTTACGCAGCCAAGTTTATACGGTTTCTGGAAGCAACTAACGCTAACTAAACAGCGACCCTCAGTGCTCAGAAAAATTATTCTTTATATATTTATACTTGGCCAAATCCACCTTTAATCAACTTCGCGCGAATCGACCATATCTTTTCACACTCGGTAACTGAGGGAGAAAAACGTGGAAGGCGCGTTGCGGAACGAAGTAGCCTGATCTCCATGGCATTGAGTAGGTTACGCCCATCCCCCCAGCGCAGCAGTTCGCTCCATACGGCAGCGTCAATACCCTTTACTGCAGCACTAGCAAAAATGCCGTAACCAATCTTGTCATCAATAGCAGCATCGGCATCACGCGCCCGCATCGTGGCCGGGTCTTCGAGCAGTGAAAAGACATCATTTCCAAGAGGTGGCGCTACGGCCCGCACTCGTTCCCAGCACATCTCGGATTTCGCCCATTCGGTCACGTTCGCCTTTAGCCGCTCAGGGCTTGTCAGGACCGAAAAAACGATAGCGGAAAGTGAGGCAAGCAGCGCGCTAAGCGGTTCAGGCACTGTCTGTGTTTGCCAGATCCGATTAAGGTCAAGCTGGCGTCCCTTCCCTTTCTGCAGAATCATGAACTGAAGCAAAGCAAGCGAATACGAGATGATATTGGGACGGTAGGCCCCTTGGTACCATGATTGTTGTGCGATTAGTACTTCGGTGTGCTGATACAGGATCGCCATCGCGACCAGATTCCTGAAGTACCGCTCGTCGAAGCCATCGTCGTCCTTTGTCCAAGCCTTTGACAGCCAGCCAGCAAAGAATAGGAAATTCTTCTGTGCGCCGTTGCTGACCTTGTGGGGCAGGCCTTTCCACGTATTCTCCAGCCTTGCCACATCGAGTTTTGTGAGCAACTGGTGCTTGGGGTACTTCCGCAGAAAGTCTGCTTTTTCTTCCTTGCCTAGACTTTTCTGATCGTTGAGGTACTGCCCGCGTGCCCGTTCATAGTACCAGTATGTCTCAGAAGCTACACCGGTTGGATCCGGCATCGGCAGACGCTTTGACAACTGTTCAAGACGGACATGGTATGGGTGATTAGCGAAGAAATCGGATTCGCTAACCTTGTTCTGACTGTTGGCAAACCGGGCGATCAACGGTATCAGTTCACCGGCCTTTTTGGGAGGAAGAACCGACAGCTTCATTTGAACGACAATCTTGGACAGGTCTGCACCGGCGCGCGAAGCTGCCGCCAGTGAGGCCGTTGTCTGACCGCCGTTCACGATCTGAAAATTGCGCACCTTGGCAATGCGAAGGGTATCGTAGGTGTCAAGGATGACTTCATCAGCGGTTGCGGCAATGCCATTGTTGTAGGCGAAGAACATGGTCGGCTTTTCGCTGATCGTGACCTGTATCCCCGCATTTATCTTCCCCTTAATACTCAGGAACGAGCGCACATTCCCTTCAAGCAGACGTCCGCCATACTGATCGTAGACTGCAGCAAGCACATCCCCCTGTATGGTGCACAGATAGCCTTCGTAATCTCCGCATGCAGACCCCGCGTGCAGCGCGTCCAATCCCCGGCTCCCATTCAGTCGAAAATCGACCTCGAAGTGATCCTTGCCGCTTTCTGATACAGACGCCTTGTGAAAACGCGCAATATCCCAGACATGAAGTTCCGTCGGAATACCTGCAATCTCCGCTTCGGTCGGCAGATCGACCGGTTCGGAAAGTCGATCTGTAACAACATACAAGCGTACCCGATTAATCTCAGCCCTCCGCGCTGCGATATCAACTGCAAGACCGATCCCGGCTTCGTCGGCGTCGCTCCCTGTCCACCCAAGGCGACCTTCAAGCGCCGCTTCAGCATATAGTCGAAGTGACCCGGAAATGGCATATATGTCCGGTTGCGCAATCAGCTGCAGTTCGTCCGCTTCTGAGAAATCGGCCACCACTAGGGATAGTGACGCATCAGCCTCGTCAAAAGCATAGCCGTCTATTCGCAGCATGGATCCATTCGGGCCATCCGCAAGAAACTGGCACCGCTGAAAGTCCGGAATCTCCTCAGCGTCTGCCAGCCTTGCCCCGGTATCTTCCACAAAGGTATTTACCACAGTCTCGTGCCTGAGCTCCGCAGCCGCATGGACGGCCGACAGCAACTCATTGCGAAAATTACTAAGGCTACGGAAATCATCATGCAACCGGCTATCCTGCAAGCCATCGCAGAGCGCGGCGGCGTCCACTACGTCCGTTAACACCTCTTTGCCGAAAATTTTCAGCGAGGGCATCGGCGCTGACGCTGTCGTGCCGTCCGTAATCACATACATCCGAACCTGACTGATATCATTAAATGCCAGCATAACAGTCTGAATCAGAGGGTAGGCATCGTGGGACTCGTCGACACATGCCGAAAGCGTGCCATTGACACAAAGCCGCAAGAAACGCGCGCACTCGTCTGTGGCGCCCCTGACTTCGGTATCTGAGATGGCACCCAGCGTATCAACTCCGAAGTACAGGCTAATGAAAAGGTCTAGCCTCTCGCTGTCCGCAGAGAGTGCATATCCACTCAGGCGCGCGCGGCCATCCTGGAACCTCGCGTCGTAATTACATACCAGAGGCGCACTGGTGAGGCCGGCCTCAACCATGTACCGCGTGAACACATCAGTGAATACCTGCTCAGGAAACGCGACGACGGCTCCAGGCGAAGCTGATCGTAAAGCAATTTCATCGGCGACTTCGCCCCGAAGCCTCATCAAAAATACACTCAGTTCCATTTAATCTTCTTCAAACTGTTCAAAGGAATATCGACGATTCTCACGTTATGGGATCATCATCAGCTGTACTTGGCTCAGGCAGCGACCAGCGGCTTGCTGGGGTTCAACTCCGGGATCGACGTGGAATATGCCGAGTATCGGTGTGAACGGAGAATTTCCCAGCACTCCTTTTTCTTTGCCCATTCCGAAATCATTCGTCCGCCAGCGGAACTATGGAGAAGACTATTCACCTCATCCGACCAGATCACAATTTGCTGTGCCAGCCCTTGGGAGATGCCCTGCTGTTTCCACACGTTGTCTAGCGACAGTTGGTCTCCCAGCAGCAGCGAGACAACGGAAACGGTATATGCAGTGACGTTCGCTTTGAACGCTGGGAAGCGAGGATTGATCAGTCGTGCGGCACTCTTGAATATGATGACCCTCGCGATCATGTCCCGGTATGCCTGAACATCGGGCAGCGCTGGCGCGGAATCGTCTGAAGGCATCACCATCTTCATGAACACAGGGAAAGCCTTCTGCCCACCAAGGCTGACGAGATCGGGCATTCGCATCCAAGCGCACTGGTACTTTGCAAAATCGGTCTTGGTCAGCTTGCGATTCGCAGGCATCGAATCCTGCAGCCGGCGTAGCTCTGCAGGAGTCTTTGCTTCGCGCTCAAGCATAACTTTGTAGCTACCGGCAGCGCGCTCGTAATACCAGCGGCCGAGGCCATCCGGACAGTACGTCGTCATCGCCAGCTTTTCAAGTGCAATGTGATACGGCTTGTTTGCATAGTGATCGGAACCTTTCACCACGCTTTGCGAATTGGCGTAACGCGAGATGTCTGCAATCAGGGCATCTTCAGTAACATCGTCCGCACGACGCAGCACAATCACTTTGGCAGGAACGCGCACTGGACGCAGGTCGACTGCCGGGTTCTTCTTTTTCGCGAAAAAGATCGACGCCATCGTCTGCCCGCCATTCACTATTTGCATCCCCTTGAGCCAGGTGATACCAGGACTACCATCAGTGGCACGCCCCAAGTGGGCTTCATCGGCCACAATGACAACGCCGTTGTTATAAGCCATGAAGCGCTCAGGCTGGTCCCTCAGTGTGTCACGGATACCCTTGTTGACGGCATTAGTCTGGCTCAGGAAAGACCGTACATTGGCCTCGAGGATGCGTGGACCATACTTCTCGTACAGGAAGCGCAGCACTTCGCCCGGCAGGACAGTCATAGCGTAATCGTATTCACCGTTTTCGGACCCCACCCACACGCAAGGCAGCGGCGCTCCAGCCACATCGCCAAAATTGACGACAAGTTCATCGCGCGGCTTTCCACTCTGCCAGTGATTGAAGAGTCGCTGTATATCCATAACTTCAAGCTTGACTGTTTTGCCTTGGATAACTCGGGACTGGAAGTTACCTGTTTTTGCTTTCCGGTCGGTCAGCACATATATACGTATCTGGTCAATAGCGGGGTATCCCTTCTCAACCGTTTGCACCAGCACGTAAGCATCGTGGGACTCATCCATAGCCGCTGCAAGGGCACCGCTGACACACTGACTCAGGAACCTTGCACACTGCTCTGCCGCACGCGTCGTCTCTGAGTCAGGGATTGAGGTGACGTCATCGCAGCCCTCATACAGACTGACATACAAATCGAGCTGATCCCCCTCATCGGACAACGCATATCCACTGAGGCGCAATATACCGGTTCCTATTTTTGCCGAATAATGACATATCTGCGGCTCAAATGTCATGCCGTTATCGGCCATATGCCTCGTAACGATTTCCGTAAATACCAGTTCTGCGAATGGCAACGTGGCGCCGGGTTCCTGCGCACGCGCAGCCATTTCTTCCCGCACTTCCATCTGCGTCTTACGCAAAAAATCTTGTAGTTCCATCTCAGAGATCTCCGATCATTCCAATAACGTCCTCCACAGATGCCTGTGGACAGTCAATAGCATCCAAGTCAATTTCGTATCGGGCGTGTCGTATCCCATGTGGGACCGTACCTGGGGTTAGCCTTGGAAAGGCATTGTTCACCAGGATAAATCTGCCAGGCCCAGAAACAAAGCTGCGCGTATAAAATTTCGCGTCCGCGTCTACGAACCCCACGTGTATTAACCCGGTCTCAAAAAGAGCGAGGGCCGCACTATCCTTGGCAATCATTTCGCGCATCGTCGCCACCCGTTGGGGCAATGTATTTCCTCCCGGTCCCAGCATGAAACGGCAGCCGCACAGGAACAGTGGCTGACGAACCGCATCATCAAGCTGTTCGAGCGACAGGATCGTAGCAGGGAAACCTGTCTGCGCCAGCGTACTTTTCACCTCGATAGCTCCGTTTCCGAGCTCAAAGTCCTGTAAGCCGTCGAGCGGCCCCTTCCATCCGTCCATCACGGCGTATGCGCTCATACCGGCAGCGATAAGGTGAGCGGCGCATTCGAGTTCACCAGCAAGTCCAAGCTCCGCCTCTGGGCCGAGCGCTCCTCCGGTCCGGCTCATGAAATGCTGCCAAGCGCGTATCCGCCCGATTAGCAATTGGAGGATACGATTTTCAGTTACAGTTCCTGTTGCAGTGAGCGTTTCTACGACGTCAGCAGTCATGCGGGCGAAAAGATCCAGACTGCCTGACGGCTGGCGTACGAGCGCCAGCCAGTTTCCCGGCCGTCCCGTATTGACGTGCTCGACCCGAAAGCCACTACCGGAAGGCAACGCTCCAGGCAACGGCAAAATGACGTTGTCAAACCCGACCAACAGCGCCTCGGCATTGTCAGGAAAGTGGCGTGCCGCCATCAGGTGCGGTCCTAGTGAACCTGAGATGGAGATGCAGCGCCATCCATCTCCAGAACCGTCACCGGAGAGCGCGCGCCAAGCGGCAAAGATCTCGTCGTTAATCACCTGCGCCATATTCCTGCTCCCACAATACGTTGTTACCTTTGTACTCGACCTTGGTACCGGATTTACTACCGGGGAAACTGATGCCAAAGGCGACCACTGGCGGAGAGTCATCCGGGAATTTCACTTCATCCGATTGTGGTGGATCTAGAAGGTAAATCAGAAGGAGTCCGCGCTCTGGATGGGCAGGCACACCGTCAGCGCCAAAGCCGCGCACACGCCGCAATGCTGGGCCGCTCGGAACATCGGGTTCGTTCCGGTTTTTGGCATCATCGCGCCAAGTAGCCTTGGTGTATGTCAGCGCCGATTTCCAAGCGTCAATGCCGATGTCGATACCCTCGTCTTTCGGTGACAAAAGCCGCCCTATCGAGTAACGATCACCGGTGTATGACTTGACTGCCCGAATAGCACGAGGCACGCGAAGATGCTCGCCGAGGTCATCGCTTTTCTCTGCACTACCGCCAATAACAGCGACGGTCCAATTCGTAAGTTCCCGTACCGCTGCCATGGACGTGATGAAGTCAGCGAGTAACCGGCTGTTCACCTTCATTGCTTCGGGGTGCGTCTTGTATGCTTCAAGGAAGCTGGTGATCTGGCCATGTGGGACGTCATCCCACATAATTCCATTCCATCGTTCCACGCTGGTGCCCCGACGCTGTTCGGGTAACGCCCGGGCCGCTCCCATCTCTCCAACGAGCTGTTTTAGCGCCATGAAGTTTCCATCAACAATTTTCGAGTTACGGTGTAACGCGACGGTTTCAACTACGTGACCACTAAATGACAGATACAGTGTTTTGGCAGAACGCATTTTCAGGCGGGAAGTGACCATGAGTACCGGATGAGACAAAACCTTGAGCCCATAATCGCGCGGCGTGCCACCGCTTTCCACCATCATGTCGAACTCGTCGCGTAACTCCTCTGATGCGTCGGCAATGTGCTCAAACCATCCGATCAAGTCTTCCGTAGTGTAAAGGCGACACAGGTCGAGGTAACCCGGCCGGTATCCGAACCAGCGCCCCATCTGCATGAGGGTGTCGTACATACGTGACGCGCGCAGGAAGTAACTGATGCAGAGTCCTTCCAGAGTCAGTCCCCGGGCAAGCTTATCGCCGCCAATAGCGATGACCTTCAGCCCTCCGGCGCTTTCTGCATAGTCCAGAACATCACCCGCCGTACCGTTGATCATACGGACACTGACTTCGCTGACAATCTGCGGAAGCACGTCCTCAATAGCAAACCAGTTCGCCTGCGGGAACAGCTCCTCGCCAAGCATCATCTGATTCATTTCGGCCGTTGTAACCGTGAAGTCTTGAAGCCATAGCGCTTCCAAGCGGGCTAATACAGGCTCATGTCCAACCCTCCGCGCAAGCCTCTGATCAATCTGGCGGATGTACGCCTCGACACGCGTATGGACCTCTTTCTGTACCAAGTTGAAACGCGTGACGTGCACCAGCATCGACGTATGCTCGCCCTTCTGCCCACGCAACCGGCGCGCCGCACACACAAGCAGAAACGAATCGACCGCCTCGCATAGTGACGGTGGCATACCCGAGTCACCTTCGAATGGAGGTACGTATCCGCTTTTATGCCCGAGTGGCATCCATCCTGAACGCCCATCTTTGCTGCAGTGATCGTTGACTTCTCGAACGAGTGGAAGGCTACCCTCGCGCTCATCACCATTGTTCAGGCCAAAAACGCGAGCAGGCCCGATGTAGTTAGATGGCGCACCCAGGTTGTGGATGAACGCAGCCGGAAACAGGTCAGGCCCCTCTTCAGCGGTTTCGCCACGCTCGTGAATAAAAATATTAGCGAATGGCGTTGCCGTATAACCCACGTAGGCCTTGCGCTGGAACGCATGGAGCATTTTCCGGATAAGCGAGTTAATTGCAGTGGGCTGGTGCTCGTCATCCGGCAGGCCATCTTCACCGACCACCTGTTCGCCGGTATCAACCGAAGCATGGTCGGCCTCATCATCGATGATGAGTAACGGAAGCTTCGTCACTACCTTGCGGCCGGTCACAGGATCGGTGGCGTCCGCTACGTGCTTCTGAATCCAGCGCAGCAGACGGGCCAAGACAGTCTTATTTTTCTTGACCACAAACAGCCAAGGACGCTCCTCTGGTGTGATGCCCAGATTCTTGATGTTGCTAGTAATGAAATCGCCCTTTTCGGTGCGGTTGGTAGCGTAATTCGGCCGAATGGCCGGGTCGCGGTCAATCTCCCCCACCCCGATCACGCGCATGCCGTCGGCCACCGGATTGGTCTCAAAACCTAGAAAGCCTTCATCCAGCCGCATCTGGGTTTGGGAGCGCAAGTTATTGTGCATCCCCGCCAGCACCACAATGATCTTGTATCCGGCATCGGCAGCCTTGCAGATCAAGCCGGTATAGTTACCTGTCTTACCCGACTGAACGTGTCCGACAACCAAGCCGCGTCGATCCCATGCTCCGGGACGTAGGGGATCCTCCAGCATGCCAAGAATTCGGTCCGACGATTTGTCGAGGCCCTCGACAGCCGCCCAGGCCAGCCGCTGCTCCTGCATCTCGCGGTACCGCTGCCAGTAACGCCAGTCTTTTTTGCGGTCAGCAGTCAACCATGGCACGTGCCCTACGTTGCTTTCCAGCGCGCTGTCCTGCCCACGCCATACGCTGAAACGGCGGATCAACTCATCGGTTACTGCGACCTGATCCAGCTCTTCTGCCCACTTCGGCTTGAGCGCAAGGGCCAATGAAATTTTCTCCGCGATCAGCGTTGGTGTAATCGCAGCTTTATCGGCTTCGTCAGCCAGCAGCTCCTGGACAATTTTGATGACGCTTGCCTTGTTGGCTTCCCCGGATTGAATCATTTCGCTTGGTCCTTTTCTGTTGGCGAGTCTGGCAGCGCTGCCACAAGCTCTGGGTAGTTCTGGAATGGTTCTGTAACAAGTAGCCGGCTGCGTGCCAGCACCGGAGACATGCCCTTCCTTACGACCATGTTCCGGTACATAACGTTAAGCACGCTGGTGACTTCGTCCGGCGCTTCGCCAGCAAAGCTAGTTCGCGGCGTCTCGTGGTTCTCTGCTGTATCGAGCCATATGCGCTGCACGGGCACGGTCTCTTCAAGGACACGCAACATAGCCTTGACCTGCGGCAGAAGTGCATTGGCCTCGTCAAGGACTGCCCGCACTGCCGGATGATCAGGATCGATACGGTAGCGCACTCCTCCGATGAATTTTTCAGACTGCCAAGCCTGCACGACTTCTTCACCGTTACGTGTTCGCGGCGCCTGACCGCGATGGGCAAACGCCCTGCGCGCACGTATACGTGTCTCCTCGGCCAGCCTGACCAGCCAGGCCCGAACTTCGACGGGTGGCCGCGCGGTAGACTTGCGAATATCGATCTTCCATTCCGCATCTGCCGAATTAGGGATATCCAGACGGATTCGTGCCAGCTTGTGCGCCTCATCTTTCGTCCAGCCACGGCCCTGCCCTAGTCCAAGCCAGCTGCCTGCGACGAGCAGTCGCTGGTTCCTGTACACATAGAACCCCTGCTGCGCGGTCCACCCATCCGGCCCCTGCGCTGCCTCGTACTCTTTTGGCGTGAGACGATCCTTGTGCGGCAGCACATGACACTCCACCTCGACACCTGGCATTCCTGGTGCGCTGGCAGCCGGCGAGTGCCAAGGCTTTGCGGGCTGCCCTGAAAGGAACGGATCCCACGGAAGCACGCGCTTGCCGTTGATTTTCAGAGTGAGGCGAGGGCGGGTACCTTCCAGGAAGCGGTGAAATACCATTGCTAGGTGATTGTCAACACGATCGATCAGATCGAGATAATCCTGCTCGCGGAAGCTATCTGTGACCACCCGGTCGAGAACCTCCCACAACACAAGCGTGCCACGAACGCCATGGCCGCCAAAAGAATCGACGATGGCGGCAGAGCTGCCGTCCGCGCCCTCAAGAAGATGCCATCCATCACCCTCGCCAGCCGCCAGCACGTCTAGGTCCCACCGCAGGCATTGCAGTCCGTCAGTGCCAAGTGTAGCGACCGTCAGCCTGCGACATTGCGAGAACGATGCTGTCTTCAGGCCTAGGCCAAACCGACCCAGATCGTTTTCTGAACGCTGATGCAGCGGGTTTTTCTCACCTAGGCGCATCGCACAGTCGAGCTGTGCAGCACTCATGCCATCGCCATTGTCCTGAATCTCAACATGGCTGAACTTTCCGGCCCAAACAAAACGCAGATCGACTATGGATGCACGCGCGGCGATACTGTTGTCAATAATATCTGCCAGTGCCGTCGCGGTACTGTATCCAAGACCACGTAATGCCTCGACCATCGCACCTGCGCGTGGAGGCGCGTGCCGGACCCCTGATTTATTCATTTTTATTCCGTCTGATTTGTTCAATTTTCGTCGAGTAGCACCGAAACCGCATAAGGCTGCAGGATGGCTGCACGCGCCTCAAAACGAAGTTTCGTCAAGACTTTTGCTTCAATCTGGCGTATCCGCTCGCGCGTTACCCCAAACTGCTCGCCAACTTCTTCAAGCGTCAAAGCTTCATCACTATCAAACCCGAAACGCATCTCAATTAGGCGGCGATCCTTATCTGGGAAATCCATGAGAAGCCGTCCAATTGCCCTAGAGAGGCTATTAAAGGAAGCGGTCTGTGCCGGATCAGAACGAGGATCCACTAAAACCATTGGCTCAGCCAGTTCAGAATCGTCTGACCGAAAATCCTCAAGAGACAGGACTTCGTTCTCTGCGCGTAGAGTTCTACTTACATCATTAAAATTTAGCCCAGTGAAATGTGCGATTTCAGCAGCGGTAGCCCGTTGGGAGCGCCCACTTTCCAGTGATTCTATTGCCCTCCTAAGCACGTTGAGTTTCTCGACCATATGGACGGGAACCCTGATCAACCTGACCTGATCCGCAATGGCACGCGTGATACCCTGGCGAATCCACCATGTCGCATACGTTGAGAACTTGAAACCTCGGCGAAAATCGAATCGCTCAACAGCACGGAGCAGACCGATGTTCCCCTCCTGTATGAGGTCCTCCAGCGCCATCCCGCTATAACCATATTTTCGTGCGATCGAGATGACCAGCCGAAGATTTGCATGGACAAGCTGGTCGCGCGCGGCTTCATATTCCTTTACCGCGCGGTTTAGGGTTGCTCGGTCATCGCTATCAAGTACAGATGCCACCTTCACCAGAAACGCCAGGTCGGTGGCTTTGGGGCGAGGCACGCAACGATCACGCCCACATTCCGGAGCACCACCTCGCAAATCATCAATATATGCCCAGAAGTTTAGCGCGCTCACGGCCCCGTTCTCGCCCTCTGGCATTGCCCCCTCGGCAGGTTTCGTGTCACCGAAAGCATCGTCCCCCGCGTCAACATCCGCACTTGTAGCGGGCGTTCCGTCCTGTAGGCGATCGAGGTGTAGTAAGTCCCAATGCGTACCTGCGAGACCAGCCAGCAGTCGTGTCAGCGCTCCAAGAGCGCCATCCATACGCTGCCCCAGCCGCTCTTCCGCTTCACGTTTGATGAGATCAAAACTGCGACTCTGCTCAATGTAGGATGCAAGTACGTCCCCCCTGCCCGACAGATCGTCCGCGAGCATGTCAAGCGCCTCCTCGTCCCCTAGTGAGTCTGTACAGTCAGCAGGAACGAATGGCTGGTCAATATCAGCTTCGGTGATAGCGATGCCCAAATCCGCCAATATGCGTTTCACCCGCTCAATCACTTCAATGAACCGCTCGCCGCAATCATCATCGACTGACTGCTCAAGCTGGAGACTGGTCAGATAGCCGGCATGCTGGCCAGCAGCCAAGATACGGCCAATCGCAGGGAAATCATGACGCCATACGCGGACTGGAATGGATTCAGGTAGGTCAAATTCGGTATCAGACCAGTCCACATCACGGCTAACGCGTCGATGTGTCGAAATCAGTTGTTGCGCGGCTGCCGCAGCCTCCCTGCAGGCACCGTCGTTTTGCGGCCGCATGACAGCAGGCTCGGGCAGCCAACTGTCCAGACCGATGTACTCTTCGTCGACTAGCTCACCAAGCATATCGTGGCCGTGCAAAACAGAAAACTCAGGCGGCTCTGCAAATTCACTGCATGCTACACTCGAGACGCATGGATCTTCGCTAACTGGCGGCGCCGCGTCACCCCTTGGCCGCAAGTATTCCACCGTCACTTCAGCGGCTATTTCCCGATAAACCGGCTTATCAACTTCCAGAGCTGAGACCTCAAAGACAGATGTCTCAACCAGCATTGTCTCGACAGTGCAGCGCTCGCCCAACCGCTTGTCGTCAGTTGGCGCGTAAGTCGCAGCCGGTTCATCAATTACAATTTCTGGTAAAACCGATAGGGTGGATGAGGCGTACTCCATTGACGAGTGCGTAGCCGATAGCAATTCGCTGATATCCCCGTGGCCGTTTTCAATCGCGAACACCGCAGCTGTTCTATGCCGTGGGTCCGTTAGTGTAATGTCGGCGCCGGCCTCTAGTAACATGGTGCAAATACGATAATGACCATGTGTGGCCGCAATCATCAGCGGCGTCAGCCCAGCCATATCGCGTCCATCCGCCGCCTCACCGCGACGTAAATGCGTCCCCACCGCGCTTTCTGCACCGGACTTGAGTGCAAGCCGGAACAGAGGACTCAGTTTCTTATTCTCTAGCATCCAGCTCTCCCATTACAATCTGGCGACGCCACTCAACTCGCAACCCATACAGCAAAAGGCCAGCAAACAGCCACGACATACGACGTGCGCTGCGAACACAGTAAAACCCGATTGAACAGGCTCTTCGTAGTGAAAGAGTGCTGGGAATGCTGATGACATAGCGCTTAACATTCGAACTGGTGATATGCTCATTTTGAGCGCTGAAAGGCTCACCCAATGAGCCCGTCTCAAATTCTTTGCAGAGCTTCGTTAAGCAACGTGGTGATGCGACTGCGTAAGGATGCTGGCGACACAACACGCACCTCAGGTACGTGACGTAGCACATCCATGCACACCTCGCGCGGATCACTGTAGGGAAAACGAAGATGATAGCGACCATCGCTGTCAAACCATGCCTCCTGATCGTCATGCCAGAGCTCCTGACTGACCCAGCGTGCACGTTCGTTACTGAAAACCAGCTCGGCCCATTCCGGCTCACGTCCGGAAAAAATTCCGTATCCAGAATCAAGCACAGCCGCAAGCTCTTCGGCAGGCACTTCAACTGCATCAATATCGCAGACAATAACCTCGCGCAGTGCGCTGAGGCTGAAGCTTCGAAGCTCTCCACGTAGATGACACCACGCATCTAAATACCAGTTTTCCCGGTAATGTGTTAGCCGCTGCGGCGACACTTGCCTGAGCAACGTCTCGTCCCTTTGCTTTCCATGATGAAGAATATTCATCCTCTTACGCTGCAGGACTGCTGATGCTACAGGCATGAAGTGCTCAAACTCACAGATGCGCGCTTGCCGCCGAATGCGAATACGCTTTTCTAAAGCAGCAACCGGAATATTTTCCTGTTCAACAATTTTTCTCATTTTTGAGAGGAATGGCTCGGTTTTCGCTGAAATCACCTTAGGCTCAAGCGAATCCAGAAGCTGGCGCATAGTCAATAGCGCAACAATTTCTGTAGCGCTAAACCATAATCCGGGAAATTGGTAGCGGCTGGTAGAGCTATCAGTTCGAAACCGGTACCCACCTGCGTCACGATCCCATTCAATGGGGGCATTCAGCCGCTCCCTCATATATTCTAGATCGCGCTTAAGCGTCGCCGGAGATATCTCCAAATCAGTGAGAAGGTAGCTACGCGAGACGGTTTTCCGCTCCGTCAGCAGCTGGCCAATACGATAAATTCGCTCTGTCCGGCTCACGTTAACCTTTGTTAAAATAAGAATGGCAGGACAATATAAACAACGTCATTACGGAACTCTTCATTGCAGACTAGTATATAAATAATTTAGTTAAATGAAATGCTATTTACGTAATTAAATTCATAGTTACCAACAATTATTGTTTATTAAAAACAGGAACAAACTCACCAATCATCACTAAAAAAATTAACTGCACCTCACCAATCTTTTCAAAAAATTTCTTGCCACACACTTTTTCGAAGATCCTAAGGCAAGTAGAGAAAATCTTCAGCTCAAAGTATTTTTGCAAAACATAAATACGCCAACGTATACTTCGTAGGTTGATATTGTCATGGGTGATGCCGAAGAACCCAAGTACGCGTGTCAGTTCTGGTTGGCCATTTCCGGCTCATCAATGGATGAACTCACCACGCAGATAGCAGTGCCTGTGAATGCGCTGACGTTGTTCGCGGTCTAGGCGACGCACAGCAACAGCGTCTCCGTCGTCCAGATGGATGATCCGTGCCTATGACCACAGTGATGCCCGCACGCTTGGCTAAGGTCATATTTGCCCGCTCAACGAGCGGTACGGTGACCGGTTCACTGTTGACAAATTTAATGCCCCCCCACTTACACAACGATGCCAGTGTGATCCATCGCCGTCTTGGCCCGCGCTTCACATGCGTCGAAAGCCGATACCTGATGTCCCATCCAAAAAACAATGCGTATCGCACCCCAAGCTACAGTCTGCATCTAATATAAGACCGCCTGCCGGCACCAATCCCAAGCAGCGATCCCTCACGGCGTCATGTCACTCCGATGGTGCTGGACAAGAAGCTGACAGCGTTATCGTTGTAGTAGCTAGCGAACTGAACATATCGGCGAATGTGTTGATATTTATCAAACATTTTACATGACATTGCCATGGAGAACTACCAAAAGTTAAGCACGTGATTGTCGTGCGTATCACCAACTTACTACGCAGGGGGCGGGCCGGCACGTACTGAAAGCAAACTCACTCGTCCAACCTCACCAAGAATCGCCTGACCCGCCCCACCAAATCCGACTGCCCAAGCTCACACTCCCACAACGTCAACACATCCCACCCAGCCTCCCGCAGCGCCTCGACATTCCGCCGATCCCGCTCCCTGTTCCCAAGCAATTTCGTTTGCCAAAATTCCACCCGCGATTTCGGCATCCGCGCCGCAGCGCACCCCTCATGCATGTGCCAAAAACAGCCGTGCACAAAGATCACCTTCTTCCGCCCGGCAAACACCAAATCCGGATGTCACGGAAGGCGACGTCCATGAGTTCAGCTACACCCCCTATCGGGATCTCGATCTGGTAACCGGCGGCCCGCCGTGCCAGCCGTTTTCCATGGGCGGCAAGCACGGCGGCTTTCTCGACGTGCGCGACATGTTTCCACAGGCAATCCGCGCGGTGCGCGAAACGCGTCCGCGCGCCTTTGTGTTCGAGAACGTGCAAGGGCTGAAGCGGGAAGCCTTTGCCGATTACCTGCGCTATATCCTGCTGCAACTCGAATTCCCGTCCGCACTGGCCAAGCCTAGGGAAGAATGGCTGCGCCACTTGGCCCGGCTGGAACAGCACAAGGCCAAAGGCGCGCCCAGCGAATACCAGGTCACATGGCGTTTGGTGAACGCGGCGAATTACGGCGTGCCACAGAAGCGCATGCGGATCTTCATCACGGGCTTCCGCGCCGATATCGACGCGCCGTTCACTTTCCCGGCGCCCACGCACAGTCAGGACGCCCTGCTGCTGTCGCAATGGGGCACCGGCGAATACTGGGAGCGCCACCGCGTCGCCCAGCGCCAGCGACCTGCGGCGCCGGATGGAATCGAGAAAAAGGTGCGCAGCCTGCAAGCCAAGGATCCCACGCAATTGCTGCTGCCATGGGAAACCGTGCGGGACGCGATCGCGGATTTACCGGATCCGGAAGCCCGGCCCGACGTGGAATTGGTGCAGGCGCATCGCTTCCAACCCGGCGCGCGCAGCTATCCGGGCCACACCGGCAGTCCGCTCGACGAGCCGGCCAAGGCATTGAAGGCCGGCGACCATGGTGTGCCGGGCGGTGAAAACATGCTGCGCCGTCCGGACGGTTCGATCCGATATTTCACCGTGCGCGAGTCGGCACGGATTCAAACCTTCCCGGACAGCTTCATTTTCGAAGGCTCATGGACGGAAACCATGCGCCAGCTGGGCAACGCGGTGCCGGTGCGGTTGGCGTCCGTGGTGGCGGGCGCCGTTTGCGCGCACCTGCGCGCGGCGGAAGAAGCGCAACCGATGCGCGTAACGGCATAACTCATCCACGCCGCCACGCGGCTCAGGGCAGCAATTCCTCGCCATGCGGATAATGCTTGGTGGTAAGTTTTGTATAGCACCATGCTGATCGTCTTGCATGCTACCGCTGGCACAACAGCCGCATCATTCAATCCAAAGGAAATACACCATGATCACCGGCGCCCTCGCCCTCCTCCTAGCCGGTTACCTCTCCCTCTGGCCCGCCCCCATCACCCCAGCAACCTGGCAAGCCCCCACCGCCCCCGGCTACACCGGCCCCCACGCCGAAAACCACAAACTGGCAACCCCACAGAAGATCCACCTCCAAGGCGAATCCGCCCCCGAACACATCACCCTCGGCCCCGACCACCACCTGTACGTCTCCGTGCTCAGCGGCCGCATCCTGCGCCTGTCCCCGGACGGCACCCAACAACACGTCGTCGCCAACACCGGCGGCCGCCCCCTCGGCACCGCCTTCGACGCCAACGGCAACCTGATAGTCGCCGACGCCGACAAGGGTCTGCTGTCCATCACGCCAGACGGTGCAGTGAACCTGCTGGCCAACACCGTCACCGAAAACGACCCGATCCGCTTCGCCGACGCCGTCACCGTCGCCCGCGACGGCACCATTTACTTCACCGACGCCTCCCGGCGCTTTGCACCAAAAGACCATGGCGGCAAGGACAACGCGGCCATCCTCGACGTGCTGGAACAATCGGCGACGGGACGAGTCCTGGCCTACTCCCCCGCCACCAAACAAGTGCGCGTGGTCGCCAACGGCCTCAGTTTCGCCAACGGCATCGCCTTGAGCGCCGACGAACACACCTTATTCGTCAACGAAACCGCCCGCTACCGCGTGTGGAAAATCGCCAGCGCCGCCAACGCCATCGACGTGCAACAGCCATCGCCGCACGCCCAGATCCTGCTCGATAACCTGCCCGGTTACCCGGACAATCTGACGCGCGGCCTGAATGGCAAGATCTGGCTCGGCCTGGCCGGCATGCGCGACGGCCTGGACGCCATGGCGCAATACCCTGCCCTGCGCAAGGTCGTGTGGCGCGTGCCGCAGGCGCTGTGGGTCCGGCCCAAAAACTATGGCCACGTGATCGCGTTCACGGAAGACGGCGCCATGGTGGCGGATTTGCAGGACCCGAGCGGCAATTCACCGGTGACCACGGGGGCGACGGAAACCGCCGAGCGCCTGTATATCCATAACGTGAGTAGCGGCGAGGTAGGCTGGTTCTGGAAATAACCACATTATTTTCGGAATTTCAGAAATAGTTTGATTTTCATCCCGCCTTTACGGATTATTTCTGCATCTCCGAAATTAATGGAATCAACCATGGACACCTCCAAGCTGAGCGCACTCGAACTGGCCAACGCCCTAGCAGTTTGTCGGACTTGAATCTGGATGCCGACTGTACGGCGGCGTCCAGCCTGGTTGTCTCGTCTTTCTTGT
>JAIENA010000001.1 GCA_019751755.1 Burkholderiaceae bacterium
CCGGGGAATTTTTGCCGGGTCGCGCTGATCACCGCTTGTACGCCGCTGGCGATGTCTTCCGGTGTGTCCGATACATTGTTGGTGCCGATCATGATCACGGCGGCCTTCGGTTTCAGGAACGACAGGTCGAATCGTTGCAAGCGCCACAGCACGTGCTGGGTGCGATCCGCGCCCAGGCCGAAGTCGAAGGCGCGGTGCTCGAAGCGGGCGCGCCAGACCGCGTTGCCCGCGCCCCAGCGCCACTGTTCGGTAATCGAGTCGCCGATAAACACGATGTCGGCTTGCCGGCCCTGGCGCAACGCCAGGTAGTCGGCAAAGTAGGTCTGGTAAGGCACCCGCTGCTGGTAATTGCTGTCGCTGGCAATGGTGGTGGCGGGCGCCACGACAGCGGCCTGTTCGGCCCAGGCCGGCCCTGATACCGCCAGCGAGGCGGTCAGCGAGGTGGCTAATGTGGCCGCCAATGAGGCAGCCGTGATCCATTGTTTCATTGTGTCTCCTTGGTGTGATTGAGCGCCTCGACCAGCGCGGCCGGTACCGCCAGCGCGGTGCCGTGGCGCATGCGCCGTGGCGTGCCTTCGTCGGGAAAACGCATGCGCGCCGTCACGTCTTCCCAGTGCACCAGGTCGCGTGAGCGCAGCGCGCCATAGTGCTTGCTGGTGTAAGCGTCGTAATACACCACCGCATAGCCGTCCACCTGCAGCGCGGTCGGTCCTTCGACCCATTTTCCGGCCGGCGTGAACGGCGCGCCCGGCTGGCCGAACGGCCCCTGCACCCCGGATGCCGGCAGCAGTTGCAGGTATTTGCGCGGCGGGTGGCGGGTTTCGTCCTTGACCAGCAAATGGCGCCGGCCATTGAACGCCAGGAAGGTGGCGTCAATCACGCTGAAGCCCGGATCGTAAAACAGCCGGGTCGGCGTAAAGGTTTTAAAGTCCTTGGTGGTGGTGGCATACAGCCGGTGGTTATAGCGATCCTCCGACGAGCCGTCCGTGTCCGGGAATTTGCCCGGCACCGTCGAGGCCCAAAACAGCACGAATTCGCCGCGTTCAGCGTCATACGTGACTTCCGGCGCCCAGGCGTTCATCGCGGTGGCTTCATGCGCCATCACCGGCAAGGCCTGTTGCGGTGACCAGTGCCGCAAGTCGGTTGACGAGGCGTAGCCGATCTGGTTTTCCTTCCAGCCCGAGGTCCATACCATGTGGTACCGGCCGTCCGGCCCTTGCACAATACACGGGTCGCGCATCAGTTTCGCATTGCCGACGGCCGGCTTCAGGTAGCTGCGTCCGCCACCCAGCGCATCCCACTGATAGCCATCGCGGCTGGCGGCAAAGTGCAGGCCATCCTCGCCGTTGCCGATGAAATAGGCGAACAGGTACGCCGTGTCCTTGCCCGCGCCCGATGGCGGCGCGGCGCAGCCGCCGAGCAGCGCGGCCGCCACCGCCACCGTCAGTAATCTCTTCATGGGTTAGCCTCGTCGCCCAGCGGGCGTTGATTCGAATAATTCGGGCTGGGTGGCACCGCAAAGGTGGCCACCGGGTCTGGTTTTAAAGGATCGTAAGCGCCATAGCCATCGGCCAGCCAATAGGCGGCCGCCAGGCCTTCCCGGCGCATGCCGGTCGCCACAAGTTGCGCCAGTTGATAGGCGCCGTAATTGTTGTGATGGGTGTTGTCGACCTTGCCCTGCGGCTGGGCAAACGCGGCTTTTGATCCTTCCACCCCCAGCGTTTCATACAGCGGCTTGCTCAGTGCATTCAAATCGATCAACGGCGTGCGTAATTCCGTGGCGGCCTGGCGCGCCGCGTTGGCGTAATCGATCAGTGACGGCACTACTTTGCCGTTGGCGTCAAAGGCGCGCCGCTCCATCGACGACAGGATCACGGGGACGCCGCCATGGGCGCGGATCGCCGCCACGTGCTGGCGAATTTCGTCGAGGTAGGTGGTGTAGGGGCCGCCTTTGCCTTCCTTGATCTGTTTTTGATCGTTATGGCCAAACTGCATCAGCACGGTGTCGCCTGGCTGCATTGCCGACAGCACCTTGTCGAGCCGGCGGCGCTGCAGCGAATCGCGGTAGGTTTCGCCCGATTGCGCGTGGTTGGCGATGGCGATGCCGGGTCTAAAAAAACGTGGCAGCATTTGCCCCCAACTGGCATACGGCTCGCCCGGCTGGTCACTGACGGTCGAGTCACCCAGCAGGAACACGGTGGGTGCCGACACCGTACTGATGGCGATGCTGCGCACCTGCGGCTGTTCGCCATTGAATTCCAGCGTCAGGCGCCGGTCCCAGTTCCAGGCTTCCTGCACGGTTTCGCGTGGCGCCTTGAGGTTGACGGCACCCGCCGCCAGCGTGGCCGAGGCCGGAATGCGCGGGGTGCGGACGTTGACGGTGAAGGTGCGCTGTTCGAGCGTACCCGCCGCCGTGCGCACGTTGTCCAGCATCAGGCGGCGCACTTCGGATTTGATGGTAGTGACGCCGGCTTGCGTCCCGCCCAGCGTCACGCTGACGTTGTAATTACCTTCCGGCAGATCGACCGAAAAGTAGGCCGGCCGGCCCGGCTGCGCGGCGCTGTCGTAGCCATAGCCGCGCGCGGCGGTATACGTGGTGTCCGGTGTCACAGCGGTAAAGCCGGCCTGCGGCGTGCCATCCGTAAAATCAAAGCGGCGCAGGTCCGCGGCCCGGGCCAGGATCGGGCCGGCCAGCAAGGCCGCCGCCAGCAGCCAAGGGATGGGAGACAGTGTCATGCGTTTCACCAAGTCAGCCGCCAATCTTGTCGCCGATCAGCGCCAGGTTCTGGATCGCCGCCAGGCACCACTGCGCCGTGTCGTTGGTGCTGGCGTCGGCGATTTCCACGCCCGGGTTCATGACGGCCGTGCCACCGATCCGCACCGGCCGCGAGCCTGCCGTGCGGCCATAAAATTCCTTCCAGGCGCGCCGTGCCAGTGTGGCATCGCCGGTGCGCCAGGCGGCATAGGCGGTCAGGCGCGAGTGGCCGATGGTCAGCGCCGAGGTGCCGCCATGGACCGCGCCCAGTTCCCGCTTCTGTTCTTCCTTGGGCGCGTTATACATGCGGCAGTATTGCAGCCAGGCCCGTTCAAATTCCTGCTGGCCGGTCAGGTTAATCAATTCCGCGAAGATTTCCACCGCCCCGAACACGGCATTCAAATGGCTGGCCGCCACGCCGCCATTGGTGGTGTCGTACAGGCGCCCGCTGGCTGGCTCATAGCCGGCGCGGCTGGCGCTGAAAAAGCCCTTGGGCAGGGCGGCAATGTCACGCATGCCGATCAATAACTTGTCGCGGCTGCGGCGCGCGTCCGGCCCGCGCCGCTCCCACTCGGTCAGCCAGTTGCCCGCCAGCGAGCCCCAGTCGGTGCCAAAGCTGATGCGGGCCGGATAGTTGCCTTTCTCCGGTTCTTCGGCACGCTTGCGCACCGGATCGACTTCCGCCAGTTTGATGTCGGCGTCGAGCAGTTCGCGCATCACGTCGCCGATCCGTTCATCGCCGGTCAGGTAATAATAGAAACGGCGGTAGACGGCGGCGCTGATGCGCACCTGCTTGGCGCTGCAGCCCCAGTGCTGCACATTATGGCGCGACCCCAGTCCGGCAAAGCGGCCCAGGTGGTGCATGTCGGTTTCACTGGTATGGCGCACCATCGCCTCGGCAAAGCGGAAAATGTCGGCGCGGCCGCTGCGCAGGAAGGCGTACCACAGCCACAAGTCCGGCGACAGTTCCGAGTTGTCCCACGCATAGCCGCCGACGTCGTAGCGCCACACGTGGCGGTCGGCGTCATAGGTGTGCATCACGTCGCCGTAGTTCCAGAAACCATACCAGTGATGCTGTTCCACCTGGCCCTGGTAAAACGCAAAGCGCCGCTCCAGTTCATCCTCGATCGCGGCCTTGGCCGGATGCGAGCGGTCCGGCAGGCTCCACAGCCCGCCGAAAATGCCGCAGGCAAGGTAGTGCGCCGGTTGCGCCACCAGTTGCGGCGGCGTGCGGATATAGTCGGCCATCTGCGCCATGGCGCTGCGCGACGGTGTGGTGTCGAGCGCCCACAAGGTGATTTCACTGCTGCGCGCCACGCCATAGGGCGAACCAAAGCCCTTTTCATAATCCTCGTAGGTGATTTCCAGGCCGTCGAGTTCCTGTTCATGGGTTTCCATGCCCATACCGTCATGGTAGAAGCGGATATCCATGGCCGGCGCGTCGGGGGACCAGATCCAGACCGTCACTTCCGCCGTCTCCGTATGCGCGTTGCGGATGTCGAGTTGGGCCGGGTGGCGCTGCCAGGAGTCGCGCAAGCCAAAGGCCGCGCCGCCCGACGCGCCGCCGATATAGCCGCAGCCGGGCGCGCGCTTGCCCCACGACGCATCGATCCAGCCGTGGCCGGCCTTGGTGCGCTTGCGCACCTGGAAACCGTCGGCCGACAGTTGCGACAAGGTGTAATCGCCCCATGGCGGCACCAGGTGCATCAGCTTGCGCACCTGCGGGTTCATGCCGTCCAGCGACGGCAGCGCCTTGCCCTCGACCTGCGCCTGGCGGAACGCCGCGCCCGGATCGCGCCGCAAGCCGGTCAGGTTGCGCACCCCTTCGCCCCAGACGCCGTCCTGGTCACCGGCAAAGCGCACATGGCGGTCATACAGCGGGTCGGACAGGGGCACCGCAAAGCGCAAGCCGATGCCGCGCAGGAAGTCGCGCTGTTCATCGCCATCGAAAATAAACGTGTGCATCACGCGCACCGCGTCGGACTCGGCATGGAAATACAGGCGCAGCGTAAAAGGTAGCCAGTCGCGTCCCGCCGCCCGGTGGCGGCCTTCGATGCGCACCACGGCGCGCAGCGGGCCGCGCTGTTCCACCGTCGCTTGTTGCACCACGCTGTCATAGCGGGTCTGCGCCACCGTGGCTGCTTCGGCACAGGGGCCGTCATCGGCCAGCACCACCAGCCGGCCTTGCGCCAGCGTGGTGCGGCCGTTGCGGACGATCGACTTGATCACGTCGCGGCCCTGGCGCGCGATAGTGCAGCGGATGATGCCGGTATCGATTTCAATCTCGCCGCCGCGCTGTGCCGCATCATCGCGCACCGTGACACGGTGCGGCGCCACCACTTTCGGCGTCCCGGCCCGCAAGGTCAACCCTGGCGACAAGCCGCCGCCGGCCGGCAGCGCGTGCGCAGTCCACTTTAGCGAACCGTCCGGCCACCAGGCCAGCGGCCAGGTTTGCATCGGCACTTCCTTGCCGTCCGCGCCGGCCAGCACAAAGGCCTGGCCGTCCTTATGCGCGCCCTGTGGCCAGGGCACGCCGACCGTGGTACCGGGGCTGATGGCGGGCACCGCGCCCTCCAGCCAGTGCAGCGCCGCGCTGTGGGCCGCCGCCGGATCGGGGCGGGCTGGCGCCTTGACTGGTGCGGCGGGCGTGGCCGCTGGCACCGAACGGGCCGGGGTGGCGGTGGCCGCCAGCGGCAGCGCGGCCAGGGCGGAGGTTTTCAGGAAGTTGCGGCGGGATGGGTGAGCCATGGCGAGTGCGGACAGAAGGTAAATAAGCGCCACGGCGGATGGCCGTGGCGCATGGGGTCAAGGATAGTGAATGACGGTGCTGAGGCCTGCTTACTGCGCGCCTGACACGGTCACTGTCACGGGGGCGCGCAAGCGCGCCGCTTCCAGCGCGACCAGCTTGCGCCAGTCGTCCTGGGTTTGATACGGACTGGCGCGGTCCCAGGCGGCGCCGGTGTAATAGCGCAACGGCTGGCCGGACGTCACCGGTGCGACGATCAACTGGTTCAGCGCGTCGTCGGCAAAGCCGGTGGAGGTCGGCACGATCACGGCGGTGCCAAAAGCGCCATTGCTCTTTTGGGTGACCCATTGCGCCAACGCATGGCTGGCATCGTCCTTGATGGTGTTGATGGCCGGGTCCTGCCCCTTGTCGGTCGGGGTTTTATTCAACCCGACCGCCACGTTTACATGGCCGGCGCCGGCAAACGTGAAGGTGCTGTCGATCTGGTCAAAATAGCGGCCCGCGTCGACGGTAAATCGTTTCACCTCCGACACCGGCACGCCGGCCGCATCCCAGCGCTCGTAGTGCAACTCGAAGATGGCGCGCAGCGGGCCGTTGGCCAGCACTTTCCACGTTGCATAATTGCGGCCGGTGTGCAGCGTTTTGCCATCCCACACGCCGGTGCCGCCCGCGCCGCGCGACTTGCCGACGTTGTACATGTCCATGCCTTCGCCCTCGTCGTGGTGGTAATGGTCATGGCCCTTGTTGTACCAGCGGTCGACGATCGGGTAATCGACGCGCTTGAACCAGATATCGAGGCCGCTGGTGACCAGCACTTCCTTGTCGCTGCCCGGGGTGGCGGGCGCGCCCAGCGCCGGGCCATAGGTGCGGTGCGCCACCTTGTCGTTTTCCCACGCGAAGTCGTCCAGCCGCTCCTGCACGTAGCGGGCCGACACTTTTGAGGGGAACGGCGGCGCCACCGTGTCCGTGGTTTCAATCGTAAACACCGCGCGGGTTTCGCCGGGCGCGAAATCGTGCTGGAACAGCAGTTCGCCATAAGCGACGCCACGGTTGTCCGGGTCCTTGGCCTGCGGCGCCACGTTGGTCACCTGGTAGGGCAACAGCTTGCCGTTGGCGTCGCGCACGGCGATGCGCTGCAACAGCGCGCCGGGCAGCAGGCGGTTGACATCACGCCAGGCAATGGCGATGGTTTCCGCCGGACGTGCCTGTTGCAAGGTGTGCGTGACGGTGACGTGCATGGTGGCGGCGTGCGCGTCCGGCGCGGCGGCGCCGATTGCGACACTGATTGCGGCGCTGACGGCGGCGAACAATGCCATCGCGGCAAATGGAAGGCGGCGTGGGGCGGTAACGGCAGGCATGGTGTGGGTCATCAGGGTGTGTGTACGGGTTGCGGGACTGGCGGCGCCATGCCGTCGCCCAGGTGGAAACTTGGATGCGGCGGCTGGTTGTAGCCGGCGTTTTGCGCCGCCACCTGCACCCGGTATTGGGTGTCATGCATCAGCGTCGGCAGGCGGATCGCGGTCGGGGCGGTGGTGGAAAACACCAGCAAGCTACGGTTGTCCCGGCTGCGCCACACGACTTCTTCGCGCCAGTCGCCCAGCAAGTCGGCCGACAGCACCGGCGTCGCCTTGCTGCCGTTGTTGGCGGCCGCGCCGAAGGCGGCGCCGTCCAGCAGGGTGTCGAGTGTGGCGCTGGCCGGGTTCCATTTCGCGATCCGGACCCCATCGAGCGATTCGCGCAAGGCATCGCCATCCCACCACAGGCCGAAGTTCATGGCGCGCGGACGGGTGGCGGAAATTTCCTTGCCGGCCGCGCTCATCAAGCCGCCAATCGCGCCCCAGCATTCCTCGCCCGGGTAGGCCGGGTCGATATCCATGCAGACACCGCGTCCGACATCTTTACCGAGTCCGTCGACGCTCCACAGGATGGCGCCGGTGGCGGCATCGTGCATTTCCATGCCGTGCCGGCCGTAGCAGGACGGGGTTTCATGCACCATAAAAATTTGCAGGCCGGGGCGATTGGGATCGAGCTTGCCGACGTGCAGCGCATCACCGTGGCACAGGCCGGTGCTGTACAGCAGCGTGCCCTTGCCGGACACCGTGGCGGCGCCATACACGATGTCATCTTGGCCGTCGCCATCGGCGTCGGCCACCGACAGCCAGTGCGCGCCCTGGTGGTACAGGCCGGGTTTGCCCTGTGCGTCATGGCGGTCGCTGTCGACGACCCAGCGGCTGCTCAGTTTGCCGTCGCGCCAGTCCCATGCGGCGATCACGGCCCGCGTGTAGTAGCCCCGGCTAAACACCGCGCTCGGACGCGCGCCGTCAAGGTAGGCCACGCCGCCCAGGAATCGGTCGACCCGGTTGCCATAGGCGTCACCCCAGGCGGCCACCGTGCCGCGCGCCGGCAGGTAAGGCGCCGTGGCCATGGCGGCGCCACTGACACCATTAAACACCGTGATGAATTCCGCACCGTCCAAAACGTAGCCGCGCGCATTGCGGTAATCCTTGCTGGCGTCGCCGATCACGTGGCCGGCGCCATCGACCGTGCCATCGGCGGTCTTGGCCATCACCTCGGCCTTGCCGTCGCCATCGAAGTCATAGGCCAGATAGGTGGTGTAATGGGCGCCGGCGCGGATGTTTTTACCCAGGTCGATCCGCCACAGGCGCTGGCCATCGAGGCGGTAGGCATCAAGATAGGTCGGGCCGGTATAGCCCGCATGGGCATTGTCGTGCGCATTCGAGGGCTGCCATTTCACCAGTAATTCATATTGGCCGTCGCCATCGAGGTCGGCCGCCGAGCCATCATTGACTTCATAGGTGTACGGCTGGCCGTCGGGCGTGACGCCATCCTGCGGCTTATCGAGCGGCACGGCCAGGAACGGCTGCCGCCACACCGCGCCGGCGCTGGCCTCGGAGCCTTCCTGGCCGTCCGCGATGGTGCGCACGCTGTAGCGCGCGCCGGGCGTGCCACCGGTATCGGTGAAATTCGACACCGCCAGCGGCGCGCTATTGAGTTTTTTGCCGTCGCGGTACAGGTTGAAGGTGGTGCCCGGCGCATCCGTGGCCAGCAGGCGCCAGCTGACAAAGACAGCGCTGCTAGTGGCGTTGCTGCCGGCGTCGGGGCGATTGAGCGTGATCGCGACCGTACCCCGGTCCAGGCGCTCGACCTGGCGGCTGGCGCCGGTCGGCGCGCTGGCGGCAGCGCCGACGCCGACGCACAGCAGCGACAGGGTGGCGGCCAGCAGTGGATGCAACGAACACCTTTTGATCATGTTGTCCTTCAATCGTGAGCGTCGAGTATCAGGAATGCCCCTACGGGTGTCAACGCCGCCGGCGCAATCACTCACTCGAATGAGCGCGGCAGGGTTGGCCTGGGACTTGCTTTATGGAACTATGGCACGCTGTTTTCGATGGAAGTTGCTTGCATGTTGCGATTTCCGGCTTTCCTGCACAGTTTGTGGGCCGTCACTTGGTGCAGGACTCCCTTATCTGGACGGCCAGTTGGAGCTGGTATGAGCAAAACGTTAGATGTCGGCAGGCTGCTGCCGTATATGCACGATGTGGGGCATTGCAAACGCTCGTTGCATGAACTGAACCTGATGTGGCGCATGATCGAGGCCTCGGCCAAGATGAATTGTGCGGCGGAGGCGCGCTCGATCCTGCCAACCATCGCGGCGACGCGACAGGGCTTTGGTGCACTGGAAGGGGAACTGGTGGCCAGCCTGGCCCATGAAAAGATGAGCAATGCGCTGGCTGAACTGAACACCAAGGCGCATTACGTGATTGAGATCGTGGTGCGCAACCTGTATGAGCGGACGGCGGATGTGGGTTTCCTCGCCACCGATTCGGAAATCTGTGAATTCGTCGCCGGCCTGTCCGGCAGCCCCGGCGCGTTGCGCAGCCGGCTGCGCGCCTACAGCCGCAAATACACGGTGTACGATGAAATCATGCTGCTCGACACCGAGGGCAATGTGCTGGTGCAGATCGATGAGGCGACGCCGATGGAGGGCAGCCGTGATCCGCTGATTGCGCAGACCCTGGCCACCGACGGCTATGTGGAAACCTTCCGCGCCAGCGCACTGCGGCCTGACAAGCGCTCGGCGCTGATCTACTCGCGCCGCATCCACCATCCACGCACCGGCGCGGTGGTGGGCTTGCTGTGCCTGTGTTTTTCGTTTGAAGAAGAAATGGCGCGCATTTTCGCGACCCACCGCGACCGCCTGCAGCGCTCCAACATGCTGCTGCTCGATGACAGCGGCCAGGTCATCGCCAGCGCCGATCCGCTGTGGATCCCGGTTGGCGCGCAGGTGCCGATGAATCCGGGTGGATCGCCGGAACCGATGATGTTTGCCGGCCGGGAATACCTGGTGCGCACCTTCGCCTCGCCCGGCTACTAGGGGTATCCGGGGCCGCGCGGCTGGCAGGGGCAGGTCATGATCCCGCTGGACGTGGCGTTCCATGGCGCGTCCACCGCCGTGCTGGCGGGGCTGGACCAGGCCTGGGCCGACGGCTTGCTGACGCATGCGCACTCGTTTTGTCCGCCGCTGTTTGAGATCATGAATGCCGCCAACATGATCCGGCGCGTGGTGTGGAACGGGCAGGTCATGTCGGCCGGACAGGAGGGCGACTTCCTGCGGCTGCAGGCGATCCTGGAACAGATCAGTGAAACCGGGGCGCGCAGCAATGCGCTGTTCCTGGAGTCGATCCGCAACCTGTTTGAAACCGTGCTGTCATCGGGCTTGCGCAACAGTGAATTCGTGTCGCACCTGCTGGTCGACCTGGCTGACCGCAACCTGTATGAGCGCGTCGCCGATTGCCGCTGGTGGGCGCTGTCGCCGGCGTTGCGCTCGCTGACGGCCGCGCTGCGTGACGGGCCCGATGCCGCGAAAACGGGCGCCATGCAGGGCATACTCGCCCACATCAATTCGCTCTACACGGTGTACACCACGATCGTCGTGTATGACGCGGGCGGAACCATCCTGGCCAGTTCGCGCGGCCACGCGGTGGACACCATCGATGACGCCGCGCTGGCGCGCGTGCTGGCGCTGCGCAGCGACCAGGAATATTACGTGTCGCCGTTTGAAGCCAGTCCGCTGTACGACGGCCAGCCGACCTATATCTACCACGCGGCGATCCGTGATCCGCACGATGACGCCACGGTGATCGGTGGCGTCGGCATTGTGTTCGACGCGGCGGTGGAGTTGCGCGCCATGCTGCAAGGGGTGCTGGGCGATACCGAGGCGGGCGGCGTGCAGGCATATTATGTCGACCGCGCCGGCACGGTGCTGTGCAGTACGGACGAGAACCGTCCGGTGGGAGCCACGCTGGCGCTGGCGCCGGCGATGCTGGCGCTCGATGGCGGCGACAGCCAGTCCGGCTTTATGGCGCACGACGGCCAGTACGCCATCGTCGGGGCGACCGCGTCGCACGGCTACCGGGAATTTGCCGGCGCCGGCGTGGTGGCGGTGGTGATTGAAACGCTGGGCGCCTTGCGCAACGGCGTGCCGCGCATCCGCCAGAGCGCGGCCTTGCCCGGCGCGATGTCGATGACCGCGTCCGGCGCGGAATTTGCGACCTTCTATGTCGATGCCAGCCAGTTCGCGATTGCCGCCAGCGACGTGCGGGAAGCGCAGTGCGCGTCCAAAATCCGGCCCGTGACGATGGGCGGCGGCGCGGCCTGCGTCGGTGTGATCCCGCTCGATGCCGCCGACGACCTGTGCTGGGTCTATGACCTCGGCGTGCTGCTGCACGGCCGCCCGACCCCGCGCACCCAGCGTTCGCAGGTGATCGTGGCGCGCAATGACGGCAAGACCGTCGGCCTGCTGGTCGATGACCTCGATGTGGTGGCCAAGTTCAATGAGGCGCAAATCACTCCGGTTCCGCTGTTCCGCGCCGACCAGGCGGCGCTGGTCAAGCGGGTCGTCAATCCGGGCAGCGGCGCGGGGCTGATCCAGATTATCGATGCGGCGCAGGTGTTTGCTGCGGTGTGATAAATAAAAAGCCTGCCGCATGGGGTTCAGGCCATGCGGCAGGCTTGGTTCAAGCCGAACACCTCACACCAGGCAGGCTTATTTCACTGGCGCCTTATTCAGCAGCGAGTGTTTGCGGGCATAGCCGAAGTAGACGACCAGGCCGATCAGCAGCCAGATGCCGAAGGCGATCCAGGTGGTGACGGTCAGGAACGCCATCAGCGAGATGCAGAAGCCGATGGCCAGCATCGGTACCACCGGCACGCCCGGGCAGCGGAAGGCACGGTGCAGGTCGGGGCGTTTTTTGCGCAGCACAATCACGGCGATCGACACCAGGCAGAAAGCGGCCAGCGTGCCGATGTTGATCAGTTCGGCCAGCACGTCGAGCGGCACCACGGAGCCAATCAGGCCGAACACGATACCGACGATCCAGGTGCACAGGAACGGGGTGCCGAAGCGCGGGTGGATTTTCGACAGGCGTTGTGGCAGCAGACCGTCGCGCGACATGGCGAAGATGATGCGGGTCTGGCCATAGGCCATCACCAGGATCACGGTGGTCATGCCCATGATGGCGCCCAGCGACACGAAGCCGGCGAACCAGTGTTGTCCGGTCTTGGTCAGTGCCAGCGCGACCGGTTTGTCCAGCGCCGACGCGAATTCGCGGAACGGCACGATGCCGGTCATGATGGCCGACACCACCACATACAGGATGGTGCAGATCGCCAGCGAACCGATAATACCGATCGGCAAGTCACGCGCCGGATTTTTGACTTCTTCGGCCGCCGACGTCACGGCGTCGAAGCCGATAAAGGCGAAGAACACAATGGCCGCCGCGCCCATGACGCCGCCCATGCCGAATGGCATGAATGGTTCCCAGTTGGCGGTCTGAACGTGGCCTGCGCCGGTGGCGATGAACAGCAGCACGACCGCAATCTTGATCACCACCATGATGCCATTGACGCGGGTCGATTCACGCACGCCCCAGCTCAGCATGGCGGTAATGATCAGCATGATCATCATGGCCGGCAGATTGAAGTAGGTTTTTACGCCCGGCAGCGCGCCCGGCGCAGCCGACAGTTCGACCGGAATGTGGAGCCCGATGCCGCCAATTAAGTGCTGGAAGTAGCCGGACCAGCCGACCGCCACGGCGGAGGTGGCCAGACCATATTCCAATAACAAGTCCCAGCCGATCATCCAGGCCACCAGCTCGCCCATGGTGGCGTAGCTGTAGGTATAGATCGACCCGGCCACCGGCACGGTCGAAGCGAATTCCGCATAGCACAGGGCGGCAAAGCCGCAGGCGAGGGCGGCCACCACGAAGGCCAGCGGCAGCGCCGGGCCGGCTTTCAGCGCGCCGGTGCCGGTCAATACAAAGATACCGGTGCCAACAATGGCGCCGATCCCCATCATGATCAGGTCGAACGGACCCAGTACTTTCTTCAGGCCGCCAGGCTTGCGGCCATCGGCCAGCATCTGGTCCAGGTTCTTGGTTCTAAAAATACTCACTTCTTCTCCAATCGGTCTCTTTATTGAGTTTCTGTTTTGTTCCGGCGGTCCCTGGATAAGGCGCCGGAATGCACTCGGGCGCCGGTGTTGTTTGGCGCTGCCGGATACTAGCACAGGCCGCACGGCGGCAACGCGGAAACTGTATCAAATCCTTAACTTTTTACGTTGAAAAAAACCTGCCGAAGCAGGTTTATTCATAGCGGTTTTTGCAGTGCTTATCAATGCAGCAACTTGCCGCTGCGCGGATGACGGTAGCGGCTGCCGGGATGGGCGCCGGCCACCGGCGCCTGGCGGTCCAGCCGCGCTTGCACCAGCTTTTGCCAGGCGCCGACCCAGCGCGAGGCGACCAGGCATTCTTCCGTCGAACGCGCGCCCAGCGTGCGTTCCACCGCCATTTTCTGGCGTTTCAGGGCGTACAGGGCTTGAGCGAAGTTGTCCATGTTGAGTTGTTGTCGGTTGAGGGCGGCCGCCCGTGGTGATGCCCATTATCCCGGCTTGCGGCCGGGCTGAATGTTCGTTACTTCACGTAGGACAAAGATGACAGCGCTGGATGCGTTTGTACTACATCAGGGGAACACGTATTCCGATACTGTCGAGCAGCAAACCGCCCTACAGTGTAGGCATGCCATGGCAACCATTTCTCCTCCCCATCAGAACAACGCGGAACAACGCGGAACAACGCAGAACAACGCAGAACAACGAGGTGCTCACATGTTTACTACGCCACACATCGCCGTCCCTAGCCGAACCACGCTGCCAGTCAGCCTGACGGGCGCCCAGCAAAACGAGTTGCTGCGGGCGTTGGCGCGCGGCGAGCTGGAAAGCCTGTTTCCGCACATGGAACTCGTGCAACTGCCTGCCGGTAAAGAACTGTTTGGCTTTGGCGATCGGCTTGATTATGCGTACTTGCCCACCAACGCGATTATCTCTTTGCAATACATCAACGAAGACGGCGCCACCACGGAAATCGCCATGATCGGCCGCGAAGGGATTGCCGGCGCCGCCATGTATCCGGACGAGCGCGCCACCCACACCGCGATCGTGCAGTGTGCCGGCTACGCGTACCGGCTGCCGACCGACGTGCTGCGCGCCGCGTTCCGCGCCGGCGGCACCGTGGCGCAGCAATTGATGCGCCATACCAGCATCATGTTTGCGCAACTGGCGCAAAGCGTGGTCAGCAGCCGCCACAGCAGCATCGACCAGAAGCTGTGCCGCTGGCTGCTGGACCGCCTTGACCGCTCGTTGTCGGCCGAACTGGCCGTCACGCAGGAAGCGATTGCCAACTTGCTGGGCGTGCGGCGCGAAAGCATCACGGCCGCTTGCGGCAAGCTGCAACAGGACGGCATGATCGAATGCCGCCGCGGCAAGATTGTGGTAGTGGACCGCGACGGCCTGGAACTGGGCGCCGGCGCCTGCTATTTCGCCGCGCGCGGCAAGCCGGAACAATTGACGGGGCTGGCGCTGTAACAGCAAGCCCTGGTTCCCGCCGGTCCTTGTGGCGGGCGCCATCCCTTGCGGGCGCCCGTCGCGTGGCCGATAATGCGCTGCCTTCATTACGAGACCGCCGCCCATGACCGCCACGCCACCGCCCATTGCCGCCTTTGATTTTCCCTTCGATCCGCCGTTTAAATGCCGGCTGGCGGGGGCCGGCGCGGAACGCTGGGTGGACGTGCGCGCCGATGGTTCCACGGTGGACTGCGCGGCGCCGGTGATCGTGGTGCCGGCCGCCGTCGAGCGCGCGCCGTCGCGGGCGCCGGCGAAAGCCGTCACCACGCTGAAAGTGCCGTACGCCGAAAAAGACGAAGCCAAGCAACTGGGGGCGCGCTGGGATCCCAAACGCAAGAAGTGGTATGTGCCGGCCGGCGTCGATGCGGCGCTGTTCGAGCGCTGGCTCGACGACTGAACCGGTTCCGTTACTCCGCCAGCCCCGCCTTGCGCCACAGCGGCAGGTATTTTTCCTCGTAGTACGCTTTGTAGACCGCCGGGCTCGATGGCTGCGGTTTGGCAAATTCAGGAATCCGGTATTGCGGCGCGATCCGGTTTAATTCCGCCAGCGCGGCCTGCCGGCGCGCCATATCGCCCTGGTCCGCATAGACCATGGCCAGGATCGCATAGCAGTTGGGGGAGGCCGGATGGGCTTGCGTGCCTTTCAGGCACCAGTCGCGCGCGGCGGCATTGTCGCCCAATGCCATGTGGGCCCGCGCCATATTGGTAAAAATGGTTTCCGGCGGCTGTTTCGGGTCCAGCGTAAGGGCCTGGTTCAGGCGCGTGATCGCTTCCTTCGGTTCGCCCAGCGCGATATGCAGGTTGGCCAGGCCGATGTACGGCAGCAGGCTTTTCGGGCGCGCCGCCAGGTACGCCTCGGCCGCGCTGCGCCAGCCGGGGAAATCGTCGTGTTTCGACGCATAGAAGCCTTGCGCGTACAGTATATCGGCATGGTTCGGGTCGAGGTTCCTGACCCGGGCGCTGATCTCGCGCACTTCGGCCCACTGTTTTTCCCGCACGTCGTCCGGCACCTGGTTGCCGAAGTTATAGGCTTGCCGGAACAGCGCAATCGCCAAGTCGGTCAGGGCGGAGACATTGTCCGGTTCGAGCGCCAGCGCCTGGCGGTTCAGCGCTTCGCTTTGCCGCAGCACCGGCAAGGTCTGCGATTTCAGCCGCAGCGCCGCGGCGCGCAGCAGCAAGTCCGCCGCCTTCGGGCTGCTGCCGCGTTTTTCCGCTTCGCTGGCCGCCACGATCACCATTTGCCGGCCGATGCTGTTGCCAATCTGGTTCGTCACCTGGTCTTGCAACGCAAACAAATTGGTCAGGTCGCCATCGAGCGTGTAAGTCCACAGGGTGGCGCCGTTTTGCGCATCGGTCAGCGTGACGCTGATGCGCACCTGGTCGCCACTGGCCAGCACATTGCCCTGCAGGATAAAGCGCACCCCGGCATCCTTGCCGATCTGCTGCGCCCCCAGGTTTTTGTCGCGGTAGCTTTGCGCGGTGGCGGGCGAACTGACATAAGCGTCGCGGATGCGGGCCAGGTCGGCCGTGATGCTGCTGGTCAGTGCATCGGCGACATAGGCTTTTTGTGCATCGCCGGTCTGGTTGGCAAACGGCAGCACGATGATCGACAGCGGCGCGGCCGACACGGCGGCAACCGGGCTCGGCGCCGATGGGGGCACCGGTCCGCTGAGCCACCAGGCGCCCGCGCCCGCCAGCGCCGCCATCACGGCCCCGGCCATCAGCAGCGGCTTGCCCGAGCGCGGCTTGAGCGGTCCCTTGCGGGTGGCTGGCGCATTGGCCAGGTTGATGCGGTAGGCGCGGACCGGGCGCGTCATATTTTTGATGGTTAAATCGCCCAGGTCTTCAAACAGCACGTCGAGGTCATTGCGGACCTGGTCGCGCACGGCGCAGGACACGCAAATGCCGTCTCGCGGCGCAAACGGCTCCAGCCGCGCCGCCACGTTGACGCCGTCGCCGGACACGTCGTCGCCATCGATGATGATGTCGCCCAGGTTGATGCCGATCCGCATCAGCATCTTGTCCTGCTCATCGGAACTGGCTTGCGCGGCATGGTTTTGGCGCTGCATGTCGACCGCACAATGCAATGCCGCGCTGCCGGTGGGGAATTCCGCCAGGAAGCCGTCGCCGGTGGTCTTGATGATGCGGCCACCGTATTGGCTGACGAAGGGATTGAATAAATCGTCCCGCAAGGCGCGCACCCGGGCAAAGGTGCGCGATTCATCGCGCTCCATCATGGCGCTGTAGCCGACGATGTCGGCCACCATGATGGCCGCCAGTTTGCGTTCAATTGCCGCCACGGTTCCCCGCTCGGTCGCTGGAGTTGATATTGATGTTGATGCTGGATCGGAATTTGCGAAAGCATTATCGCATGTGACAGTTAGCGAAATGCAAGTGTTGTCGGCGGTGACCTGGAATGGTCCAGGCAAAAAAATGCCCGCCGTGAGGCGGGCAAAATCCAATTCTTTTGAAGAGTTGGAGGAGACAAGTGCAATGATGCGGCAAATTTTAATTGAATGCAAATTTCCATTTGCCATATGACATATACGCGAAATTAATATCTTGGCGTGATGGCGCTCTTGCGTGATGACCTGGGAGGTCATTGGCGTGGCTGCAATACCGGGGATGGCCGCAATCGGCCGCGGCGCCATCGGCGCATGCTGCGGCAACGTGGTGAGAATGTGTTAGTTTTGCAGTAATGTTGTCTTGATAAAATAGAATTCCATTCTTTTCAAGAAAATACCATGTACAAACAGATTGCCACCATCGCTGTTACTGCCGCCTTGACTCTGGCTGGCGGCGCCCAGGCGCAACTGGGCAACGGCGGTGCCAAATATGACGGTATCGAACAGGGGGAGATCGGCGCGGCCGGTTATGACAACCAGTATGTCGGCATTGCCCAGCAAGCGTTTGCCGCCCAGTCCGGCTTGTTGTCCATGTTGGGCCTGAATCCGGAAGCGGCAGCGGTGGCCGCCGCCGGCCGTGACTTACAGCCGACCGCCACGCGCGCGGCATTGGAGGAAGCGCTAAAGCAGCAGGCCGATGCGGCGGAATTGCTGACCCGGCGCTTCGCCTCCGCGCAACCGGTGGCGGCGGACAGTCGTATCCGCTTTGGCCAGGACGTTGCGGCCCTGGCGCAAGCGGTGTCCGACAGCGCGGCCATTGCAAAAAGCATGGCCGGCAATCGCAAGAAGCTTGGCGCCGCCAGTGGCGCGGGCGCCGTTCAGGCGGTCTACCTGTCGAAAGCCCTCGGCGATCATGTAAAACAATTGCAGCAATCGCTGAAGGCGGCAGCGGGCTATGCCGCCGCCAACGGTATCGTATTGCCGCCGGCAGTGGCGGCAGCCGCCGGCTGAACGGAGTCGTTTCAATGATATCGGGCCAGCCCGCGCCCGAGACCGAGACAGCGGCCAACGTCGGGGCGGCTGCTTTGTCCTGCGCCTATTGCTCAATACTGGCTCCAGGCGCAAGCCTTCAGCCAGATTCTCCCCAACGCATTGCCAAACGCATCTGTGGCTCCCTACTAAGCACTGAACACTTATCACGAAACTTAAAAACTAACCTACATCAAACGTAACTATTCAGCCACTACGCGGCAGGCATGATAGGGTCGCCAATAAATGCGCGGCGCAGTACTTCGAGCATGCTGTGGCCTTGTTTGCGTAGCGTATCGAGGCAGGAGCGAATGGTGCAGAAATTATTGGCGCCCGTGACGGTGCGGAAGCAACCTGAGATTTTCTGTTTGACCTTCGGCATGCGCACGGCACGCTCGGCGATATTGTTCGAAAAAGGGACTGCGGGATCGGAAATGAAGCGCAGGATGGCGTCGGTGTGCAGCCGGAAGCGGTGCAGCAAGTTGTGGGCCTCGGATTGTTTGCCGGGTTTGCCATTGGGCTTGAGGATGACGGGATGGAGTTGCTCGCCTTCGCGCACGATATCGTCATAAACGGCGGCGAAGGCTGCAATGGTGTTGGCGTCGAGGGGTTGCTGTTGTTGCCGCGCCGTCGTCGTCAGACGCTGGGCATTGAGCAGCATTTCAGCCAAGGCGATTGGCCAACTTTGGCCGGTCACTTGCTGCACATAGACCAGTTCGCGCAGCAGGTGGGCATTGCACAATGCGTGCAGGCCGTCGTCGAGTTTCCAGTAAGGAGCCCAGCAATCCTGCACCAGGACGCCGAGACGTTTGGGCAAGATGCCATGTGCGACCATGGCGTCCACGCCGCGCTTCTCGTGCATGCCATACCAGGTCAGCGTGGCGGTGGCCGCCACATGCATCCAATGCAGTTTGCCGTCCACGCGCATGCCCGACTCGTCGGCGGAAAGTACCGGGGCGTGGTGCAGTTTCCGGGCAATCACGTCGGCAGTGCCTTGCAAGGCAACACTGGCTTCGCCGACCCAAGCCAGCAGCGTGGCCGGAGACACCTGCAAGCCATATACCTCGGCGATCAGTTCGGCGGCACGCGCATACGGCAACATTTGTCCTTGCGTCAGATGCACGCCCAGTGCACGCACGTTCGGGTCGTATTGCACCAACTCGCTTACCTCGGCGGGAAACGTGCTGTCGTGCCACTGGCCGCAGGAACACTCCACCGTGTAGGTGCGGTGTTCGATCACGTCGAAGTTGCTGGCCGGGACATCGAACACCTGACGGCGTTCCAGCACTTGCGCCTGGCCCAGCGGCAAAGCGCTGTGGCAGCGGTTGCATTTCCCTGGCAATGGATGGTCTACCGTCCCGGTCGGGGCGGCTATCCGCTCGAGCGTTTTGCCCTGATGGCCGGGCTGGCCACCCACTTTTTTGCCGGACTTGCCGCGCAGCGAGCTGGTCTTCGGCGGCTTTTTCGCCAGCCCGTCGGACGATGGCGGTTTGCTCGAATTTTCGCTGTTTTTGGCCAACTGGCGCTCCAGCTTTTCCACCTTTTCCGTCACCGTGAAAACCTGCGCCAACAAGCCGTCGATCGTGTCCATCAGGTGCACGATCAGTTTGTCCTTCTCCGCTTCTGGCAGCGTGGAAAGGTCGGGGCGGGGCAGTTTCGGTGGCATCCCGGAATGATGGACTATCCGCCTTTCGTTTACAACAGCTTTCTGGTCGATTCACTCAGGCTGAACAGTTAC
>JAIENA010000425.1 GCA_019751755.1 Burkholderiaceae bacterium
CTGATTCGCTATCTGAGTCGCTGGCAGTGCCGCTGGCGGAGCTGGCCAGTGCGCTGGCGCTGGTGGTGGCGGCGCTGGACCGCCATGTTGACAACGCGCCGCCACCGGCGGACGTCAACACGCTGGAGGTGGCCCCGGCCGAAGCGCTGGCGCAGTTGCGCCTGTTGCTGGGCGAGTATTCCGGCGACAGCACCGATTACTTTGACAGTGTGCGCAAGCCATTGGCGGCGCTGCTGGCGGCGGCCGACTTCGAGCGGTTGGCCACCCATATGAACAATTATGAGTTTGAAGCGGCCAGCCGCTTGCTGGCCGCCGCAAGCAAGGAGACAGAAGCAACATGATTATGCGAAACAACATCCATGGCCCGCGCCAAACCATCCTGATCGTCGACGATACGCCGGACAACATTACCTTGTTATCGAGCCTGCTCAAGGAAAAATACCATACCAAGGTGGCCACCAATGGCGCCACCGCGCTGCAGATCGTGGCCGGCGGCGGGGTGGATCTGGTGCTGCTCGATGTGATGATGCCGGACCTGGATGGCTATGAAACCTGCCGCCGCCTGAAAGCCGATCCGCTGACGGTTGACGTGCCGGTGATTTTCCTGACGGCGAAAAGCCAGCCGGAAGACGAGGCCATGGGCTTGCGCCTGGGTGCGGTGGATTACCTGACCAAGCCGATCAGTCCGCCGATCCTGTTTGCCCGCGTGGCCACCCATCTGTCGCTGAAAAACGCGCGCACGCAATTGAAGACGGAAAACCGCAACCTGGAGTCGCTGGTGCAGCAGCGCACCGGGCAATTGTCGCTGATGCAGGACGCCACCATCATGGCGATGGCGACCATGGCGGAAACACGCGACTGCGAGACTGGCAATCATATCCGCCGCACGCAACATTATGTCGCGGCGCTGGCCAGGCATTTGCAGGCGCATCCGCGCTTTGCCGCCGAACTCACCGATGACAACATCGAGCTGCTGTATAAATCCGCGCCGCTGCACGATATCGGCAAGGTCGGCATTCCCGATCACATTCTGCTCAAGCCGGGCAAGCTCGATGCGGCCGAATTTGAAATCATGAAGCGGCATGCGGAGTTCGGCCGCGACACCATCCGCCAGGTCGAGCAATACGTGGGTGGCAGCAACAGCTTCCTGACCTATGCGCGTGAAATCGCCCATTCGCACCAGGAAAAATGGGATGGTTCCGGCTATCCGGAACAGTTGAAGGGAGAGGCGATCCCGCTGTCGGCGCGCCTGATGGCGGTGGCCGATGTGTATGACGCGCTTATTTCCAAGCGCGTCTACAAGCCGTCATTTACCCATGCCGACGCGGTGGCGGTCATGAAGGACGGGCGTGGCAAGCATTTTGATCCGGACATCCTGGATGCGTTCCTGGAGATCGAGGCGGCGTTTGCCCGCATCGCCGAGGAATACGGCGATCACGACAAGGATTGCGGGTCGGATTGACCATTTTGGGAGTGATTGGTATATACTGTTTATATTATTCAACATTCTCAGGAGTCTGTCATGAACAAGCCCGCCGCCAACGAAACCGTTAACGAAGTTACCAGCGAAGTTACCAGCGAAGCCACCGCGCCAGCCGCCGCACCTGCCGCTGCGGACGCTGCCACCAGCGCGCCAGCCGCCGCTGCCGAAGCGCCAGCCAAGGGCGCCAAGGCGGCCTCGCGTGCATCCGCCAAGCCGGCCAAGTCCGTCAAAGCTGCCGACACCAAGCCGGCCGCGCCAGTGAAGGCGGTGGTCAAAGCCGCTGAGAAGCCGGCTGAGAAAGCCCCTGCGAAAACCGTGGTGAAGGCGGCCGTGGCGGCCAAGGTGCCAGCGGCGAAAGCAGCCAAGGCGGTCAAGGTCGCCGCACCGGCGGCCAAGCCTGCCGCCAAGGCCGAAGTGAAAGCCGACGCCAAGCCGGCCAAGGCCGCCAAGCCAGCGAAAGCGGTCAAAGCCGAGAAAGCCGGGAAGGCCGAAAAAGCCGAAAAAGCCGTCAAGCCAGACACCAAAGCAGCCACTAAGCCAGCCACTAAGCCAGCCACCAAGGCAGCGGCAAAGCCAAGCGAAAAAGCCGCCGAAAAACCAGCAGTAAAGGCCAGTGCCAAGGCCACCGCAAAACCTGCCGCCAAGACCAGCGCCAAACCAGCCGCGAAATCCGCCACGAAATCCGCCGCGAAGCCAGTGGTACGTGCCGAGGCGAATCCTTACGGCAAGGCCGCCCCAAAATCGGCGCTGAAAGCGGCGGCGAAAGCCAGCGAGGCGCCCGTCAAGGCCGCCAAGGAAAAACTGGTGCGCGACAGCTTCACGATGCCGGAAGATGAATACGCGCAACTGGGCGCCGTCAAGAAAGCTGCGTTGAAAGCCGGCTTTGAAATCAAGAAAAGCGAATTGCTGCGCGTTGGCGTATCGCTGATCGGCAAGCTCGACATGGCGTCCCTGAAAGCCGTGCTGGCATCGCTGCCACAACTGAAAACCGGTCGTCCGAAAAAAGGCTGATGCCGCTGACCAGTGTTGTTATGTAATCAAAATGACACTGGTCTGTCATTTTCTTGAAGCAATCGGTGGCTACGCTTGCCTTGTCTCAACCAACAAGGATCAAGCATGCAACAGCAACCACAACTGTTACACGCACAGGCCGACCTGCGCACGACCCAGGGCAAGCTGGCGCTCAGCATGGCCAGCACGCCCGAGGAACTGCGTGAAGTGCAGCGCCTGCGCTACAAGGTGTTCATTGAGACCATGGGGCTGAGCGCGCTGAAGCGCGACGACGGCCTCGATTGCGACGAATTCGACGAACACTGCGATCATTTGATTGTCCGTGACAGCAACACCCTGGAAGTGGTGGGCACCTACCGCCTGCTCAGCGCCGCGCGCGCCCACAAGCTGGGCCGCATGTATTCGGAAGGCGAATTCGATCTGTCGCGCCTGAACGTGATCCGCTCGCGTATCGTGGAAGCGGGCCGCGCCTGCATCCATCCCGATTATCGTGGCGGCAGCGTGATCATGCTGCTGTGGTCCGGTCTGGCGGAATACATGCGCCGTGAACGTTGTGATTTCCTGGCCGGCTGCGCCAGCATCAGCCTGGCCGATGGTGGCCACAATGCGGTGGCGGTGTATCACCAACTGGTCAACCGTCACCTGGCGCCATCCGAATACCGTGTCACGCCCCACTTGCCGTTCCCCTATACCAAGCTGGACCCTGCGCAAAACGCGCAAGTGCCGGCCTTGCTGAAGGGTTATATGCGTTCGGGCGCGTGGATTTGCGGCGAACCGGCCTGGGATCCTGACTTCGAAAGCGCCGACCTGTTCCTGTTGATGCCGCTGGCGAACCTCGATGCGCGCTACGCCAAGCATTACGGCGTGGCAGGGTAAGCAGGGAGGCGATGTGGGCATGATGGAAGCTCTGAGGCTGCGCTGTGCAGTCCTCAGCGTGGCGACAAGCCACACGACGCGCGATGGCGCGGGGGATTTGCTGGCCGCGCGCGCACGCGCGGCCGGGCATGAATTGGTGCGCCGCGATTGCGTGGCCGATGACGCCGACGGCATGCGCCGCGTCCTGGCCGAATGTATCGCCGATCCCGGCATCCAGGTGGTGCTGGCGGCGGGCGGCGCCGGATTCGCGCGCCGCAATACCATGTTTGAGGTGACTGCCGGCTTGCTGGAGCAGGAAGTGCGCGGCTTCGGCAGCCTGCTGCATCACCTGTTTTTTGCCGAAGTCGGGACCTCGCTGGTCAATCAGCGCGCGCTGGCCGGCTATGCGAATCAAACGCTGGTGTTTTGCCTGCCGGGAGCGACCGGCGCCTGTGCGCTGGCATGGGACAAGATCATTGCGCCACAACTGGTGGCGCCGGTGTTTGGCTGATGTGAGCGCTCCAAAATAGAAACGCCAACAGGCCGCATCGTGCGGCCTGTTGGCGTTTCGGCAGGGATCGGGGCGAAGGCGGAAGTCGAACAGCGGGGTTTGGGCTGTTGCGTGTCGCTGGCGCGTCTCAATGCATGGAGGCGGAAGACAGGTCTTTCAATTCACGGATACTGATATCCGATTTTTCATGCATGCGCAGCAGGATCGTTGCGCCGACAGCGAGTTTCCGGTGCCTGATTTTACTGATGATGGGAGGCTGAACTTCCAGGACGCGGCACAACTCCGCATCATTTTTCAAGTTCAACTTTTCGATCAGCGTATCGAGCAATTTGTTGGGGACAAAACTGGAAGGCTCCATGGCCCTGGCTCGATTCATGGCCTCGATCAATTCCAGTTTTTTTTGCCGCACGCTCATTTTTTCCTCCTTAGTCAATAACGTGGATAGGTCGGCGTCACTGGCTTGTGTCATACCGCCATGATGGCGTTTTCAACAACATGGCGAATCGACTCTGCTATTAATAACCAAGCAAGTTATATGTATGATACTGCAACAGAAAATAAATGGAACGTTTTAAGAAAAAAATTATTATTTTTCTTGTGCAATGGGGTTGACGGGTTTTGCGACGTGTAGTCCCGACCTCGTCAGTATCAGTGTACGGTCCGCCATCTCCGCCGCCGCATGCGAGTGCGTGACCATGATCGTGCAGGCCCCGCTGGCCTTAATTTCGTTGCGTAACAACATCAATATGCTGTGCGCGGTCTCCGGATCCAGGTTGCCGGTCGGCTCATCGGCCAGCACCAGGCCGGGGCGGTGCACCAGCGCGCGGGCAATCGCCACCCGTTGCAACTGGCCGCCCGACAGCTGGTGCGGGTAATCGTTGGCCCGCCCGCGCAGCCCCACAGCATCCAGCATTTCAGTGGCACGGTGCCGGCTCATGCCGTTCAACAGCAGTGGCAGGGCCACGTTCTGGTGCAGCGTCAGGTGCGGCAGCACGTGGAAGGCCTGGAAAATAAAGCCCATTTTTTGGCGCCGCAGCCGGGTGGCGGCATCGTCGTCCAGTGCCGACATGGCGGCGCCATCGAGCATGATCGGCGGCGTGGCGGTGGGGTCCGGCTGGTCCAGGCCGGCAATCAGGTTGAGCAGGGTGGATTTGCCGACCCCGGATTCGCCCATGATGGCGACAAATTCTCCCGCCTTGAATTCCCAGTTCAAATTGGCCAGCACCGGATGCCCCGGCGTGTAGGTCTTGGACAGGTTATTCAGCGTTAACATAGTTTCCTTAATGGGTCAGCCAGCGCCGGGTGGCGAAACTGGCGGCATCGACCAGCGCCACCAGCGCCAGCATGGCAAGGATCACGGTGGCCGCCGGCGGCATCTGGAGCAGCGACAAATGGTACTTCAACATTTGCCCCAGCCCGCCGGCGCCCACCACGCCCAGCACGGCGGCGGCGCGGATATTGTTTTCCCAGCGGTACAGCGTGTACGACAGCATTTGCGGCAAGGTTTGCGGCAAGGTCGCGTACAGGAAGGCCGACAGTGCCGGCGCGCCATTGGTGCGCAGGCTGTGTTCGGCGTGCAGCGGGGCGTTTTCCAGCGCATCGGCAAACAGGCGGCCCAGCACGCCGGCGGTGTGCGCCGCCAGCGCCAGCGTGCCGGCAAACGGACCCAGTCCGGCGGCGATCAGCAGAATCGACGCCCACACCAGTTCCGGAATCGAGCGTAGCACATTGAGCAGCACGCGCACCAATGCGCGCAGCGGCAGGCCCAGGCGCCCGGCGCCGGGAATCGCCAGCAGCAGCCCGGCCGCCACCGCCAGCAGGGTGCCGACCGCCGACATGGCCAGCGTTTCGAGCGCGCCGGTGGCGGTTTTCAGCAGGAATGGTGTGCCCAGTTCGGGCGGCGTGAAGCCGCCCAGGAACTCCGCCATCGACCCCAGCGCGCCCGGCGTGGCGAATTCCGCCCATTTTAGTTCCAGGCTGATAAAGCTGGCCACCACCAGCGCCGCCAGCAGCAGCGCCATCAGCCAGCCGCTCCAACTGCGGCGTGGCGCGGCGGGCATTCCTTGCAAGTGCATAGGCTGGTTCATGAAAGCCTCCGGCGTAACCATTTCGAGACCTGGTCGGCCGCCGCCACCAGCGCCACGAACACCAGCAGCATGGTGCAGACTTCGCCGCCGGCCAGCATTTTCATCGATTCCTCCATCCGTTGGCCCAGTCCGCCCGCGCCGACAAAGCCCATGATGACGGAGCCGCGAATCGCGCATTCCCAGCGGTAGACCGTGTACGACACCAGTTCCGAGGCGGCCTCCGGCAGCGCGCCATACAGCAGGGCCGTCAACCGTCCGGCGCCATTGGCCAGCAGCGTGTCGGCGGCATGGGTTTCCGACGATTCCAGGATTTCCGCATAGACCTTGCCCAGCATGCCGCAATAGGTCAGGGCGATCGCCAGCACGCCGGCGGTCGGGCCCAGGCCCACCACCCGCACCAGCAGCAGCGCCCACACCAGTTCCGGCACCGAGCGCAACAGCACCAGCAGCCAGCGCACCGCCTGCCGGATCACATACGGCAACGGCGCCATGCGGCCGCTGCCGATGCGTGAGATCGACAGCCGCTCCGTCACCAGCAAGGTCGCGGGGATCGCGCCCAGCAGTGCCAGCGACAGGCCGGCCGTGGCCATCGCCACCGTCTTCCAGGTTTCGCGCGCCACCATGGCAAGGAATTCGGCATCGTGCGCCGGCGGGAAAAACGTCGCCAAAAACTGCCAGGCGGCCCCCAGGCTTTGCGCATCGAACAGGATCCACGGCTGGAATTCACTGGCCACCAGCATTGGCCACAGGAGCAGGACCAGCAGCGCGATGGCCAGCAGCCGTCCGCGCAGGGCCGGGTCGGGATGCCGCTCGCCATCGGGCGCGGCGGGAAGATTAAACAGCTTCATGGGAGGGCTACAGGCAAGTCGCGCCGGCCACGATGGCGGGCGGCTCGGTCTGGGGGGCATTGGCGGGCGGCATTTCGTCCCGGTACAGTTCGGCGATCATCGCGTCCGTCACCTGCGCGCGCGGCAGGTCGAAGGCGATGCGGCCCTGCTTCATCGCGACGATGCGGGGGAAGTGTGCCAGCGCTAGGTCGACCTGGTGCAGGCTGCATACCAGCGCCGCCTGGCGGCGGGCCGCTTCCTGTTGCAAGGTGGTCAGCGTCAGCTGCGACAGCGCCGGGTCCAGCGCCGACAGCGGTTCATCGACCAGCAGCACTTGCGCCTCCGACAGCAGCATGCGCGCCAGCGCGCAGCGTTGCCGTTCGCCGCCCGACAGGCGGTCGACGCGGCTGTACAGCTTGTCGCCCAGGTTGAAGCGGGCCAGGGCGCGGAACGCCGCTTCCGGATCGGCCGGCTTGAATAGCGAGGCGGCCGCGCGCCACAGGCTCCACTGTGGCAGCCGCGCCGCCAGCACGGCCGTGACCACGCGCTGGCGCGGCGGTAACGGCGGCGTTTGCGGCGCCAGGAACAGGCGCGCGCGCAACTGGTGGCGGGTGCGGTTATCCAGCGCCCACGGATCGGTGCCGAAGGCGCTGAACACGCCAGCGGCGGGCCGGTGGTTGCAGGCCAGCGTCGACAGCAAGGTGGTTTTGCCGGCGCCGGACGGACCGATCACGGCCACCTGTTCGCCGGCCGCGAGACGCAGGTCGATCTGTTCCAGCGCTGCGGCCCGGCCGGCGGCCACATGCCGCACGGTCAGGCCGCGCAATTCATACAAGGGCTGCTGCATTTACTTCTTCAACAGTCCCGCGTTGACCGCTGCCGCTTCAATCGCGCCATAGTTTTCCACCTTGGTTGGCAGGAATTTCGAAGCGCGCTGCAAGTCGAGGATTTCCTTGTCTTGCGGGTTTTTCGGATCGAGCGCCAGGAACGCGTCGGTGATTTTCTTTTTCAGCGCGGCCGGCATGTCGGCGCGCACGGTCCAGTTGTAATCGTAGTAGCCCGGCGTGGTGTAGAACACGCGCACCGTGGCGGGGTCGACTTTTTTCTCTTCGACCTGCTTTTCCCACACCGAGATATTGAGCGCACCGGCATCAACTTTACCGCCGGCCACCGCGGCAATGGTGGCGTCATGCGCGCCGGAAAACGCGATGCGTTTCAGGTCGGTGTCCGGGTTGACTTTCGCCGCCAGCAGGAACGAGCGCGGCATCAGGTGGCCCGAGGTCGAGCTTTCCGAACCGAACGACAGCGTGCGTCCCTTCAGGTCAGCCAGTTGATTGATGTCCTTGTGGGTGGTGATGAACACCGAGCGGAATTTTTCATCCTCGGCGCGCTGCACCAGCGGCACCACCTGGCCCTTGCTGCGTTCCTTGGCCTGTACGAACGTGAAGCCGCCGAACCACACCATGTCGAGCTTGCCGGCCACCAGACCTTCCACCGACGCTGCGTAATCGGTCACTGGCGTGAATTCGACTTTCATCGCCAGTTTCTTTTCCAGGTAGTCGCCCAGCGGCTTGAACTTGCGCTGCAATTCGGTCGGCTTTTCATCCGGGATCGCGGACACCCGCAACACTTGCTGGGCCGGCGCGTGCGCGGCGGCAAACAGCAGGGAGGCGGCAAACAGCGACTGGACAGTACGCAGGGCGGAAATTTTCATCAGGGAATCCTTGGTTTTCTCGGGGGAGGGGGTAGTCGCACGCGTGTTGCATATGCGGCTACAGCATTTTCATATTCAGCTATGATATCAAAACCATGCATCGGCAGCGGTCCGCCGGTGGCGCCCATCAACGTCACACTGTGCACACCACGCGCACACGAGAGCACATGAAGAGCACACTATGCATTTGACCCATAGCGCGGCGATCCGCATGATAGCGCCTGAAGTGTCCGAACGTCCGGTTGGCGTGGCCCATGGCGGCGCCGCGATCAGCGCGGAAATTTGTGCTGGCTTGCTGGCCCGGCGCGCGGCGATCTCGCCCAAGTACCTGTACGACAGCCTGGGGTCGCGCCTGTTTGAAGCCATCTGCGAATTGCCCGAGTATTACCCGACCCGCACCGAAGCGGCGATTTTTGATCGCCATGGCGGCGCCATGGCCGAGGCGGTGGGCCCCGGTTGTACGCTGATCGACCTGGGCGCCGGCAATTGCGCCAAGGCGGCCAGCCTGTTTCCGCTGCTGCAACCGGCGCAGTACGTGCCGATCGACATTTCGCGCGATTTTCTCAACGACGCCGTGCTGCGCTTGCGGCAGCGCTTCCCCGCGATCGACATGACGGCGCTGGCGCTGGACTTTTCCCGCGCCTTTGCGCTGCCGGACTCGGTGCGCGCGGCGGGCCGCGTTTTCTTTTATCCCGGTTCCTCGATCGGCAACTTCGCGCCGCATGAAGCGATTGCCTTCCTGCGCCGGCTGCGCGCCAGCAGCGCCGGCGAATGCAGCCTGCTGATCGGTGTCGATCTGGTCAAGGACAGCGCCATCCTCGACGCCGCCTACGACGACGCGATCGGCGTCACGGCGGCCTTCAACCTGAACCTGCTGCGTCATGTGAATCACCTGATCGGCGCGGATTTCGATGTGGCGCAGTGGCAGCACCGCGCCTTCTTCAATGCCGAAGAAGGGCGCATTGAAATGCATGTGGAAGCGCGCGAAGCGCTCGAGGTCACGTGGCCGGACGGCGCGCGGCACTTTGCGCGCGGTGAGCGCATCCATACCGAAGACAGTTATAAATACACGCCGCGCAGCTTTGTTGACTTGCTGCGCGACGCCGGCTTTGCCGCCACCCGCACCTGGACCGACGAGGCTGGTTGGTTTGCCGTGGTGCATGCGCGCGCGATGGGGCTGGCATGACGTTGCTGACACAATACCGCGCGGTACGGCGCCAGACCGCCGCCTTGGCGCAACCCTTGTCGGACGAGGATTGCGGCGCGCAGTCGATGCCGGACGCCAGTCCCGTCAAATGGCATCTGGCGCACACCACGTGGTTCTTTGAAACCTTTATTTTGGAACCGCACGAAACCGGTTTTCAGCCGTTTCATCCCGCCTTCCGGGTTCTGTTCAACTCGTATTACAACGGCGTGGGCGACAAGCATCCACGGCCGCAGCGCGGCTTGCTGACGCGGCCCGCGATGGCCGAAGTGCGGGCCTACCGCGAGGATGTGGACCGGCGCATGGCGCGCCTGCTCGATGGCATCGATGCCCAAGTGGCCCCATCGCTGGCGAGTCTGGTGACACTGGGCTTGCAGCACGAACAGCAGCACCAGGAATTGATCCTCACCGACGTCAAGCATTTGCTGGCGCAAAATCCGCTGCAGCCGGCCTATGCCGGTGGCGCCGCCACGCCGGCGCCACCGGCCGCGGCGCTGGAATGGCTGGCCGTCAATGGCGGTGTCGCCGAGTTCGGCCATGTCGGCGACGGCTTTTGCTTTGACAACGAATTGCCGCGCCACCGCGCTTACCTGGCGCCGTATGAACTGGCGTCGCGGCTGGTGACCAACGGCGAATACCTGGCCTTTGTCGAAGCCGGCGGCTATGCCGATCCGTCATTGTGGCTGGCTGAAGGGTGGGACCGGGTGCGCGCCGAAGGCTGGGGCCATCCCTTGTACTGGCGGCGCGGCGACGACGGGCAGTGGACCGATTTCACGTTACATGGCCGCGTGCCGCTCGATTTACATGCGCCGGTGACCCACGTTTCACTGTACGAGGCCGACGCCTATGCCAACTGGTGCGGCGCGCGGCTGCCGACGGAAACGGAATGGGAACTGGCGGCGGCGTTGCCCGGCTTGCGGCAATTGTTTGGCGCGTGCTGGCAATGGACCTCCAGCAGCTACGCGCCGTATCCGGGTTTTAAACCGGCAGCCGGCGCGATTGGCGAATACAACGGCAAGTTTATGGTCAACCAGTATGTGCTGCGCGGCTCGTCATCGGCCACGCCGGACGGGCATGCGCGCGCCAGCTACCGCAATTTCTTCCCCGCGCAGGCACGGTGGCAATGCACGGGCATTCGCCTGGCGCGCTAGGCCACTTCATTGATGGCGGCCTGCAACAGCAGCGCGACTTCCTCGGCCACATCATCGAGCGCCTGCAAGTTCAAGGCCGCGCGGCACAGCGCCACCGCGCCTTCCATCGCCGACAGCACCAGCGCGGCCAGCCGCTGAGCCCGTGCGGCCGCGATCCCTTCGCGCGCCAGTTGGGCCGCAATAATGCCTTGCCAGTCGCCGAAGGCTTGATGCGCGGCGTCCAGTAATTGCTGCTGGGTGCCGGCGTCCGGCGCCGCTTTGGCATCATCGGTATACCGTTCCACCGCCACCACCAGCACCGGGCAGCCCGCTTCAAAGCGGCTCTCTTGCAATGCCGTGCCGCGCAGCCGGAAGGCGGCGCGCACGCCGTCCACCGCGCCATGGGTGCGCAGCAGGCCGTCCAGAATGGCGCTGATGTCTTGTTGCGCCAGTTGCACGGCGGCGCTGATCAGTTGCGCTTTCCCGCCGGGGAAGTGGTAGCCGATTGAGCCGCGCGGCGTGTCCGTGTGGCGCACCACTTCGCGCAGGCTGGTGCCATGCATGCCGCGCCGGCTCAATAAATCCACCGCGCCGGCCACCATTTTGTCTCGGGTTCCTGAAGTCATGGGACGAATATTATGACATTTGGCATAAACGTGTCTATAATTCGGGCAATTCTGATTATGACAATCGTCATAATTTCGTTTCATTCAAACCTATCTTTCGGGAGCCTGCATGAACCAATCCGTCACTGCCCGCGCCGGCGCGCCGTTCACCCTGGCCAATGGCGCCGTGCTGAAGAACCGCCTGGCCAAGTCCGCCATGAGTGAACAACTGGCCGATGGCCGGCAAGATCCCACCGCGCGGCTGGAGCGCCTGTACCGGGTGTGGGCGGAGAACGAGATTGGCTTATTGATCAGCGGTAACATCATGGTGGACCGCGAACACCTGGGCGAAGTCAAGAATGTCGTGCTCGATGAGCGTAGCGACCTCGATGCGTTCCGCCGCTGGACCGACGCGGGCCGCGCCGATGGCACGCATTTCTGGGCGCAACTGAACCATCCGGGCAAGCAAACGCCGAAGTTCCTCACCAGGGAGCCGGTGGCGCCGTCCGCGATTGCGCTGGGCGGCGGTCTGGAACAGACGTTCAACACGCCGCGCGCACTGACGGACGCGGAAATCCTGGCCGTGATCGGCAAATTTGCCCGTAGTGCCTTGCTGGCCAGGGAAGTCGGTTTTACCGGCGTGCAAATCCACGGCGCGCACGGCTATCTGGTCAGCCAGTTCCTGTCGCCGCTGCACAACCAGCGCACTGACCGCTGGGGTGGCGCGCTGGAAAACCGCTTGCGCTTTGTGGTGGAAACCTACCGCGCCATCCGCGCCCTGGTCGGCGCCGACTTTCCGGTCGGCATCAAGCTCAATTCCGCTGACTTTCAAAAGGGTGGTTTCAGCGAAGCCGATTCCATGGAGGTGGTGCAGGCGCTGGCGCGCGAGGGCGTCGACCTGATCGAAATTTCAGGCGGCACCTATGAAAGCCCGGCCATGGTGGGGGCCGGATTGCCGCAGCCGGGCAAGGCGTCGACCCGGCAGCGCGAAGCGTATTTCCTGGCATACGCGGAAAAAGTGCGCAAGCTGGTGGCGACGCCGCTGATGGTGACCGGTGGTTTCCGTTCTTCGGCCGGAGTGGAGGCCGCGTTGGCCGGCGGCGCCACCGATCTGATCGGACTGGCGCGCCCGCTGGCGGTGGCGCCGGCGATGGCGTCGCGCCTGATCAACGACCCCGGCTATCGCATCGAGATGAGCATGCCGACCACCGGCAGCAAGCTGGTGGACCAGATGACGTTCCTGGCGATCACCTGGTATGAATACCAGCTGGCGCGCATCGGCGACGGCAAGCAGCCGCTGCCCCGGATGAATGCGTGGCGCAGCGTGCTGTCGACGTTGTGGGGATTGGGGATGAAGGGCTTGGCGAAACGGCGCGCCTGATGTAACAAGGCCGCCCTGCGCTTGCGCGGCAGGACGGCCTTGAGGCGCCGCATGGTGCGTGGTGCGTATTACGCGGGAATGCTGGCGTTACCTGCCGGCGCCGCTGCCTGCGACGTCAACTGGCGGTTCACCGCGCTCAGCACCGCTTTGAACGACGCCGTCACGATATTGCTGTCGATGCCTGCGCCAAACAGGGTCGGGCCGTTTTCCAGGCGCAGTTCGACGTAGCAGGCGGCTTTGGCATTGGCGCCGGAACCGATCGAATGCTCGTGGTAGTCCATCAATTTGATGTCCAGGCCCAGCGCATCGACAAACGCGTCGATCGGACCATTACCGCCACCCTGCAAGGCCAGCGCGGCGCCACGGTGCGTCAGCGCGATATCGATTTGCACGGTTTCATCGCTGCTGGTGTCTTCCACCAGTTTATGGGCGTTATAGGCGTACGGTGAAGTTTGTGCCAGGTATTCGTCGTCAAACACCTTGTAGATGCCTTCGGCGGTGATTTCCAGACCGGTCTGGTCGGTGACAGCCTGGACCGCGCGCGAGAATTCGATTTGCAGGCGACGTGGCAATACCAGGCCGTAATCCTGTTCCAGCAAGTACGCCATGCCGCCTTTGCCGGACTGGCTGTTGACGCGGATCACCGCGTCATAGCTGCGGCCCAGGTCTTGCGGGTCGATCGGCAAGTACGGGATTTCCCAATGCGCGTCCGGCTGCTGCTTGGCGAAACCTTTTTTGATCGCGTCCTGGTGCGAACCGGAAAACGCGGTGAAGACCAAATCGCCCACGTACGGATGGCGCGGGTGGACCGGCAACTGGTTGCATTCTTCGACCAGCTTGCGCACCGAGTCGATGTCGGAAAAGTCCAGGCCCGGGTGCACGCCCTGGGTGTACAAGTTCAGTGCCAGCGTCACCAGGTCGACGTTGCCGGTGCGTTCGCCATTGCCGAACAGGCAGCCTTCGACGCGGTCCGCGCCGGCCATCACGGCCAGTTCGGCGGACGCGACGGCGGTGCCACGGTCATTGTGCGGGTGCACCGAGATGATCAGTGCTTCGCGGCGCTCGAGGTTGCGGCACATCCATTCGATCTGGTCGGCATACACGTTGGGCGTGCTGCATTCCACCGTCGATGGCAGGTTGAAGATCATTTTGTTTTCCGGCGTCGGCTGCCACACGGCGGACACGGCGTCGCAAATCTGCTTGGAGAAGTCGAGTTCCGTGGTGGAGAACGATTCCGGCGAATATTCAAAGCCCCACTGGGTTTGTGGATGTTGCGCCACCAGCTCTTTCACCAGTTGGGTGCCGGTGGTGGCGATGTTGACGATTTCTTCGCGCGACATGTTGAAGACGACCTTGCGGAACACCGGCGCCACCGAGTTATACAGGTGGACGATGGCGCGCTTGGCGCCGGCCGCCGCTTCCACGGTGCGGCGGATCAATTCGTCGCGCGATTGCGTCAACACGATGATGGTGACGTCGTCCGGAATGCGGTTCTCGTCAATCAGCTTGCGCACAAAGTCAAAATCGGTTTGCGAGGCGGAAGGGAAGCCGACTTCGATTTCCTTCAGGCCGATCTTGATCAGCATCTCGAAGAAGCGCAGTTTCTTTTCCGGGCTCATCGGCTCGATCAGCGCCTGGTTGCCATCGCGCAGGTCGGTGCTCATCCAGATCGGTGGCTGGCTGATGACGGCGTTGGGCCAGGTACGGTCAGCCAATGGCACGGGTGGGAAAGCACGGTATTTCGCTGCTGGGTTTTGCAACATCATGGGGAACTCCTGGGTCTCTAGAATGGGGAAAGCCTGGTGGGCATAACGATGTGGCGCGAAGGGCTGGCGGCCTGCCACGGGGTTCGTGGGCCGTCAACCGGTCGGTAGCATTAGCAGCAGCAGCGCGCGGGGCGCGGACATGCTGCGTGGCGTGATAAGAGCCTTGATGGACATCGTTGCAAACTTTCCTGTTGGAGGACTTGGCGCGGCTTATGACCGGCACAGGGTACTTCTTTGATCGCGGAACCGATTGAGAAGTGGGTAACTTCTCAGGCGCGTGCTAGTAGACGCGGCGTCAGCGATAGGGCGCTGGATGCCGGTAGCAGGAAAGTGGATAGGTGCAGATGCATAAACATGGCCTCAAATGTACGGGAAGCCATTTAAGGTTGTCAAGCAAATTATATTAGGCGGGCTTGCCGGGAAGTGCGTAAAACTGCCAAATCCCGGCCGGGTTGTTCACTTCACCCGCTTCACTTCGCCATATCCAGTACTTGTAGTACGGCCTGCACCACGGCGTCCGGTGTCGATAAATGGATCGCATGCTGCGCGCCCTCGACCACGCGGTTGCTGCCCCGCGTCGACAGTGCCGCCACTTCATCCTGCATGGCTTTGTTTTCCGCTTCGATCGCCTGGTTGGTGGCGCTGGGCGGCTGGCCCGGCACCAGGTAGGGGCTGATGCCGCGCGTCAGCGACACCAGCGGCACATCGCCAAAGGATTTGCGGGCCGTGCGCAATTGCTGCGCGCTGGTGGTAAAGATGTTTTCCGCTTCCGAGACCGTGGCGCGCCAGAACGCGGGCTTGCGCTTCATGGCGGCATCGGCCGCCGCCAGTGTCGGGCCAAAGCGGTCTTCGGCGCCCAATACGCACTGCCGCTCCAGCGCCGACCCCGCCGTAAAACCTTGTTCCGCAGCGGCCAGGCAGGCCCGGTTCATTGCGACGATGCCAGCAAAGCCCTCGCTCATGCCGCCATTGGTCAGCTTGTCGAGGCGCGCCAGTTCATCTTCATGCTGGGCGTCGAGCAGCACCAGTCCGGCCACGTCGGCTTTCGGGCGCAGCGCGAATTGCTGGGCCACCATCGCACCATAGGAGTTGCCGACCAGGACATAGGGACCGGGCACGCGGCTGTTTTTCAGCAGGAAATGCAAATCCTTGGCGGCGTTGGCGGCCGTGGCTGGACGGGCAATCGGATCGGAAAAGCCCAGGCCGGCGCGGTCATAGATGCAGGCGCGGGTGCGCTTGGCCACTGCCGGCTGCACCTGGAACCAGTCCCAGCCCGCACGGCCGCTGCCGGCTTCGAACACCACGGTGGGCGAACCGCTGCCCAGGCAAAACAGGTTGAGGCGGCGGCCACCCACATCGACCATCACCTGCGCGCGGGCGTAGGCGTCTTGCGTCGGCGTTTCCGCGGCGCCAGCGGCGCTGGACAGGGTGATCAGGGCGAGCAGGGCGGCGGTTGCGGCGGGCAGCAATTTCATGTTGGGGCGCTCGATTATTGCAAGGACGGCCATTGTGTCCGACAGTTGCTCGCCTGTAAATAATGTAAAGGCGGTTTCCGCCGGGCGTGCAATACCACCGGCTTCAGCGATGCCGTCCTGCACGCCCGGGTGTTTGCACCGCGAAGTAACGCGGCTTTATGAATCTCATCGTGGATTTTCGCGGGTCAACCCGTGACGCTTTTTCGCGCTGTTCTTGCCGGCCTTGCGCTGACGCCTGCTGCGCTTCTTGCCAGACGAGGGAGCGTTTGGCGCAGGACGTGCTTGTCGGCTGGGTTCATCGCGCGCGGGGGCCGAATCAGATCGATCAGTGGGGGCAGTTTCGTCTTCGGGAAAGTCACGAAGCAACTGGAAAAGGGGAGTGATCTCATGTTGCATCGGGGCCTTCTTAGTGTAGCGTTGCTGGTGAGGCCCAATTGGGACAGCCGGTTTTGCCTCCGGCTCGTTTGATTCCGTCTGCAGATGCGGTTCGAACAGCCGCGCCGTCACTGTCCGCCGCAGGGTGCGGCATTCGTCCGCTCGTATCCAGTCCTTAAAGCCCGGAAAACGTAGCCAGACCGCCTTCCATGCGTTGCGGTTGCCACTGCCCTGCAGGTTAGCGAAAGCCGATGGCGATAGGCTGAATTTGCCATATTTGATCTCGGAACCTTCCACCACGGCGTAGTAAGGCTGGCCCCCGAAGCTGGCGCGCAACACCGTACCTTCCGGCAGGAAGACTTGTTTCCATTGGTAGCCGTTGATCACGTCCACCTCCGGTGTTTGCGAGTGCGCCTGTGCCTGCGCTGGTGGCGGCTGCATGGCAGCGGCCAGCACATCGCAAATCGCCCCCTCGATCTCAACCCCACTCCAGAACAGGCCGGTGTGCTTGCTGAATGCCATGAGCAATTCCGTGGGCATGTGAATATTGCGGTGAATGTAGGACATGGTGGTCTCCTTCCCAAAAGACGATTTCGCTATCGATTGCTACCCAAGACGAAGCCGCGCGGCTTCGCTATAACGGTTACTAAAACTTGGACAGGTGCCGCAGGATTAAGTTCCCGCAATGATGAAGATCGAGAGGGAATCAGAAAGCGGCCGGTATTAGCGGATCGCGCGATTTAGTAAGATCGGAAAAACAGGGGAAGTACCTGCCCGCAGCCAAGCGACGGCGAGCTATTTGGTGCGGATGCGGTGGTGCATCGAGCGGATCAAGGCGCGGACTTGCTTCAGCAGCTTGGATTGCTCTGGCTGGCATGATGTTTTTGCGCCTGGCTTGGGAGGTTTTATGCTCATGCGCGGCAGGGAGTTGGGTTTTGGGCTTTGCTGAAGGTGTCGGAAACGGGCGTGGTAGAATTTGTTAAAACGTCAATTTGACGTCGACTAAACGTTGGGGATCAAAAATATGAAACTCGCCCTTCTGAGTGGTATCCTATTCGTTTCACTGGCTGCTGGTGCCGCTGATCAATGCTTGCCTAAACAGGCACAGGCCGCAGAAGCGGCTACCGATAATATGAAAACTTGGCATGCCATCTACTCAGGCTTCAAAGCTTTTCATTACTGCGACGATGGTGCCGTCGCCGAGGGTTTCACTGAAGCAGTTGTCCACCTTCTAGCGTCCGATTGGAATTCGGTCAGCAGGGCTGCGTCCATTGCAAGAGACGACAAAAAATTTCATTCGTTCTTGCTAAAACACATCAACGCGAGTGCAAACACCGACGAGCTAGAAGCCATTGCGTCGGTTTCTGAAGAGCGGTGTCCGCGAGAGGCTTCGTCTATGTGTAGAGATATCCGGCGGTCAGCTATTCAAGCTCTCCAGGAGGTCGCACCGTGAGGCCCAACAATGCGCTCAACCTCGCTCCCTTTGGTCGCTGGACGCTGCGCGATAAAGCCGCGCAGCGCCGGTTAGCTTGAAACGTTGGGCATTCGAGACACGAACTATATGAGTTACTCAATTACACATCGGTACGGCAGCATGGACTCCGAACCGCCACTCTCTGTGCTGCCTGCATTACTGGCTGAATTAAGGGAGCGGCTCGATGACACTGAACACGGAAGTGTCGGGTTGACCCATGAGTCTGAATGGTGCATGTCTGTTTCTCGCGGCGGCCACGTGATTTTCGAAAATCTGGAAGACGGTGGAGAGCGGCACTTAACTGGCGTCTCTGACGCTGAGGTTCTGCAAATGTGGGAGGATCTTGCCGCTGGACGTATCGCAAAACTGCAAGAACTGCCATGGAAACCTGGCTATGAGTAAATTGGCCCAACAACATGTTCCAGCGGACGCCTCCGGCGCCGCTGAACCGGCACGTTGGGCCGAATGAAAATACCTGATCACCTTGCCGACTTTCGATGCAAAGATTACTTTGAGTCAGTCTATGCTGCCGAAGGATTCTGGAGCGAAATGGAACAGAATTGGCTGATTGAACCTGCCAATGAAATTTCCTTGGCGGCAGACTCAGAATTTCTTCAGGTTGGACGCCCGGGCGTTGACGGAATCGGTTTCGGCTATCGTCGGTTCGTGGACGGTCTTTGGGCATTTCATCCCCAGGAATCCAGATTTCAGTATCTTTCACCGGATGTGGCTGGTCTAGTAAAAGGATGGTGTGATGGCACGATCAAAGTTTGAATTACAAGAGGTGGCGAGTTTGCAGCCCAACCCAGCATTCCAGCCGACGCCTGCGGCGCGGCTGAATTCGGCACGTTAGCCACCACATGGATTTCGCATGAACTCACCAATCACCGATATGGAAGCCAAAGTCCTATTGGACAACGTCGCTCGAAAATCAAAGGCCAGAGCGGTTTTAGCTTCGCGCCCTTCTTATGCAATGCGATCGCTGGTCTCGTCCATCGCAATAGGCGTCGGGGTTTACGCTATGGCTGATTTTGTGGCACCTATGGCGGTGAAGATTCTTATTATTATTGGTTTCTTTGGCGGAATTTTTGGCCAGATTGAAGCATTGATGCTACAGCGGCGCCTTGAAGCCGCAATTGAACTTCTTCGCCAAAGCGACACTGAGCGTGCCTAACCGAACACTCAAGCGGACAGGCCGGACACGCTGTAATTTTCTTTTAATTCACGGGCGACCTGCCGCTTAGCAAAACGTTCGGCCCCTTTTAGAATTTTCGGCAATGACAACTGTGCAACGAACCCTGGCGATGTCGAGCTTCGATGCTTATCTAGCTGAGTGCTCGCATCCCGGTGAATACGCAGTTTCGGATGAAGCATCTCGGAACGAGCTAATCAAGCGCTTTCCTTTTTCTGTGATGCTCAAGGTTTCTTACCCTGAGCTCGATTTTGCGAATCGTTGGTGTTGGCAAAGGTTCGGCCCTAATGACGGCGAATGTTATCAAGCTCAATCGGAGTATCGGGTCTGCTTGGAGTCAGAACCTCATGAACATTCTGGAATTTGGACTTCTCATTGGTTCGAGAAGACCGATTATGATTTTGGGTTTAATGAATGGTACTTTTCGAGTATCGAAGACCGGGACCTTTTCATTGCCGTCCTCGACGAAATTAACTGGGGCGAGAACTATGCAAAATAATCTGCCGAACAATGCAATCCAGCGGACGCCTACGGCGCCGCTGATTTGAGACGTTAGACCGCACAAGACACCTCTCTGCCAAGGATCACCCGAAATGGAACTCCCGACTGCCC
>JAIENA010000325.1 GCA_019751755.1 Burkholderiaceae bacterium
TGAGCATGGCAGCCGCAGCGGCATAAGCCGGCCAGTGCTGTCGCACGAAGCCGGCAAGTAGCCTTGATAAACTCATGGTGTCCTCGGACTGTCTCGAGCCCGGTAGGATACATCAGGAGTGCGTTTGTTGCCGGGGTGATGGGAATCCGGCGGTCGGAAGGTGAGGGGGCTGACGGGACGGTTGAAACGCAGGACGGGTTCGTGGAACCCGCCCTGCTACGACATTACTTCTTCGGTGCGACCGATTTCAATACCACTGGCTTGGCTTCGGTCGGCTCGACCGCCACTGCGGCGGCGACCGGCTTGTCTTCTTCCGCAGCGCGACCGCTCAGTTCCGCAACGGCTTCCGCCAGCGGTTTGGCGGCAGGCTTGCCTTTGCCTTCCGATTTGGCTTCCGCCTTGGTGGCTTTGGGGGCGGTAACCGGAGCATCGACGATTTCCGCTACCGCCGGTTCGCTGTCTGCGGCAACAGCAGCGGTAACAGCAGCGGCAGGCGCCGGGGCGGCTGGGGTGGAAACCGGAGCCGGGGCGGCAGGCACTGGCTGGCTGGCGACCTTGGCGGCCAGCGCCAGCGGTTTGGCGGCGACCGACGCGGCCGTTGCGGTGGCTTCCTGGAACTGGCCTTTGACCAGTTCCAGCAATTCCGCCTGGGTTTTGCTGGCGATGCTGTACAGCTCGCGGCTATACGACAGCAGGTTTTCCAGGTCCGGCGTCTGCACCACGAAGTCGCGCGGATCGCGCGCTTCCAGGAATTGCTTGGCGACGGCGGACGATTTTTCCACCGAAGCGCGGGTCGTGCTGAAATTGAGCGCAATCACTTGCTGCACGCCTGCGAAGGCGGTATTGGCGTAGTGGCTGGCGAGATCCAGTTGCGATTCGAGTTGCGACTTGGCGGTCGCGGTGGCTGCGGAAAACTGATCGGTGAAAGCGTTCATCAATACTTCTCCTGGAAACGGTTATATTGCGCTGCAATATAAATCATTCTAGCGGTGATTTTCGGCGCTGAAAAGTTATTTTTTCCACTACCGCCCCAGCTTGCACTATACAAGCGTTTGCATGCCGGCGGCATGGTGGAAAGTAGTAGTGGAATGCGCATAATGCGGTGCAGCAAAGCAACAACAAATTACTTCGGAATTGCTTTGTGTTCGTTGCTTCCGGTTGCTGCCTTTACAATTCAATGAACTTAACCAGGAGAAGCCGCATGGATGTCGTGAATGTGGATGTGGTGGTGCGCAATGCCAGCTTGCCCGATGGCCGGCAGGGCGTCGATATCGCAGTGCAGGGCGAGCGCATCGTGGAGGTGGGGACGGCGCTGGCGTTGCGCGGCGCGCGGGAAATCGATGCGGGCGGCGACCTGGTGGCACCGCCGTTCGTCGATGCGCACTTCCACATGGACGCCACCCTCAGTTACGGCCTGCCGCGCGTCAACCAGTCCGGCACGCTGCTGGAAGGGATTGCCCTGTGGGGCGAACTCAAACCCCAGTTGACGCAGGAAGCGCTGGTCGCGCGCGCCTTGCGTTATTGCGACTGGGCGGTTGCCCGGGGCTTGCTGGCGATCCGCAGCCACGTTGATGTATGCGACGACCGGCTGCTGGCGGTCGAAGCGCTGCTGGACGTCAAGCGCCAGGTGGCGCCTTATTTGGACTTGCAACTGGTGGCGTTTCCGCAAGATGGTCTGCTGCGCAGCCCGACCGCGCTGGCCAATCTAAAACGGTCGATCGCGATGGGCGTCGAGGTGGTCGGTGGCATCCCGCATTTTGAACGCACCATGGCCGACGGCGCGCAATCGGTGCGCATCCTGTGCGAATTCGCGGCCGAGCAGGGTTTAAGGGTCGATATGCATTGCGACGAGTCGGACGACCCGCTGTCGCGCCACATTGAAACTCTGGCCAGTGAAACCCACCGTCTCGGCCTGCATGGCCGCGTGGCCGGCTCGCACCTGACGTCGATGCATTCGATGGACAATTACTATGTCAGCAAATTGCTGCCGCTGATGCGCGAAGCGGGCGTGGCGGCGATCGCCAATCCGCTCATTAACATCACCTTGCAGGGCCGCCACGATACCTATCCGAAGCGGCGCGGCATGACCCGCGTGCCGGAATTGCTGGCGGCCGGCATCGACGTGGCGTTCGGCCATGATTGCGTGATGGACCCCTGGTACAGCCTGGGTTCGGGCGACATGCTGGAAGTGGCCCATATGGGGCTGCACGTGGCGCAAATGACGGGGCAGGACGCCATGCGCGCCTGCTTCACGGCGGTGACGGCGACCCCGGCCCGCATCCTGGGGCTGGACGGCTATGGCGTGGCGCCCGGCTGTTATGCCGACCTGGTGCTGCTCGACGCGGCCAATCCGGTGGACGCGATCCGGCTGCGCGCCGCGCGCCGCCTGGTCATGCGGCGTGGCAAGGTAGTCAGTGAAATGCCGCGCACCGGGGCTACTTTGCACTTGCCTGGGCGGCCCGGTTGCGTGGATTTCCGCCTGTAACGCAGGCCGGCCAGCGCTAGTGGGTCAACGTTTCACCGCACGCCATGCACGGTTCGGCGCATGGCTGTCGACACTGGCCGGGGCGGCGCGTAGCGTGGGCGCTTTTTGAAGCGAGAACCTGTATGCGTCCGATCCGCTCCCTTATCTTGTGCTGTGCGTTGTGCCTGACAGCGTCGGCATTCTCCGCCTCACCGGCCACGCCCGTCACACCGGCCGCGCCCGCTGATGTCGCCGCGATCCAGGACGTGGTCCGGCAATTCCAGGCCGCCATCATCGCGAAGGATGGCCAAACCCTGGGCCGCCTGTTCCTGGCGGACCACAACAGCTGGCTGACGGTGCTCGATGATGCCGAGTACGCGAAAGCCAAAGCCCGCGACCCGAAGGTGGCCAAGGTCCATGCATCGACCTGGAAAGCGTTTGCCGATTTTGTCTCAAGCGCCAAGGTGCCGCTGGAAGAGCGGTTTTATAACGTGCGCATTGAAACCAATGGCGCCGTGGCGTCCGTGTATTTTGACTTCGACTTCCTCAGCGATGGCAACGTCACCAACCGTGGCAGCGAAGCGTGGCAGATGGTGCGCGACGAACAGGGCTGGAAAATCGGCGCCATGGTGTTTTCCATCGGGCGTTGAGAGCGCGGCGCCGCTGGCCACTACAATGGCGCTTTTAAGCACCCGGAACCCCCATGCTGGACACGAAAGACGAAACGCCACTGCTGGTACCCGTGCTGGCCGCATTGCCGGTGTCGGTCTGCATGGTGATCCTGGGGCTGCCCGCGATCGGCCTGGAATATGCCGCCGCCTTCCGCATTCTGTATTTCGTCGCCTGCATGGTGTGGATACTGCCGCTGGCGCTGCTGCAGCGCGCATTGTGGCGCCGCCGCTGCACCTGGCTGGTCATGGCGCCGGTGCTGCTGGCGGTCAGCTACGCCATGTCGGTGTTGAATAATCTGCTGGGCCAGCGCCTGGCCATGGCGCTGGGGCTGGAGACGGGCTACCGCTGGGACAGTTTGCTGCGCGGTCTCGACGGTTGCTGGCTGGCGCTGGTGGCGTTTTGTGCCTTCCATGCGGTGGGCGTGTATTACCTGGCTTACCAGCGCGCCCAGTTGCGGCTGGCGCAAGCCACGGCGGCCCAGCGCGATGCGGAATTGCGCGCCTTGCGCTATCAATTGAATCCGCACTTCCTGTTCAATGCGCTCAACGCGGTATCGGCGCTGGTGGCGGCCCATGAAAACCGCGATGCCAACCGCATGCTGGGCCGCGTTTCCGATTTCCTGCGCGCCACGCTGTCCCATGACGGTCGCCACGAACACGCACTGGCCGAAGAGTTGGCGTTGCTGGAAGCCTACCTGGAGATTGAGAAAGTGCGGCTGGGCGCGCGCTTGCGCGTGTCGACCCGTATCGGTCCCGGCGTGCTTGATGCCGCCGTGCCTTACCTGCTGTTGCAGCCGCTGGCCGAGAATGCGATCCGGCATGGCATAGTGCCGCGCCAGGGCGGCGGGCAACTAGATATTGGCGTGACGTGCGATGGCGAACAATTGCTGGTGGAGGTGCGCAATGATGGCGCGCCGCCGCTGGCGCCCGGTAGTGGCGGCATCGGTTTGCCGAACGTGGCCGAGCGCCTGCGCAGCATGTACGGTCCCATGCAGCGGATCGATGCCGGCTGGCGCGACGACGGCCGCTTCCATGTGCGGCTGGCGCTGCCCCTGCGCACCGCAGCGCCGGTGACCTCATGATCCGGGTCGCGATCATCGATGACGAACCGCTGGCCCGACTGGCCGTCCGGGCGCGCCTGCAAGCACGTCCGGAATTTGTCATCGTGGCGGAATATGGTCATGGCGATGACGCGGCGGCGGGCTTGCCCGACTTGCGGCCGGACCTGGTCTTCCTCGATGTCGAGATGCCGGGCAAAGGCGGGCTGGATGTGCTGGCCGGGCTGCCGCCGGCGGCGCGGCCAATGGCCATCCTGCTGACCGCCTACGACCATTTCGCGGTCCAGGCTTTTGCGCTGGCGGCCCTCGATTACCTGCTTAAGCCAGTCGACGATGACCGCTTTGACGAGGCGCTGGAGCGCGCGCGGCACACCCATGCTTACCGGCGCCGGCAAGGCGATGCGCCGGCTCCGCCGCCAGAGCCGCCCCTTGTCTTTAGCGTCAAAGTGGGCGCGCGCACGGTCATCGTGGACAGCGCCGACATCGACTGGATCGAAGCCGATGGCGACTATGCGACCTTGCATGTGGCGGGCAAAGCTTACCTGTTGCGGGAGCGCTTGCATGCGCTGGCGTCGCGGCTCGATCCCGCGCATTTTCAGCGCATCCACCGGGGCGCCATCGTGCGCCTGGACCGGGTCAGCGAACTGCGCGCCCTGACCAATCGCGACGCATTGTTGCGCCTGCGCGACGGCTCGGCGATGCGCGTCAGCCGCACCTATATGGCAGCGCTGATGAACGCGCTACAGCATCGGCAGGCAAGCGCAGCGGATCGTTTCTCGCGGTAATATAGTTGCATTCACTTTCATTGTGAGCGCCATGCTGATTCTGTCCACCGAACGCTTGAACCTGCGCACCGTGCAGGCCGGCGATGCGCCGTTTTACCTGGAACTGATCAATGACCCGTCGTGGATCGCCAACATCGGCGACCGTGGCATCCGGACCGTGGAAGCGGCCCGCACCGCCTTGCTGGAGGGGCCGGTGGCGATGCAGCTGCGGCTGGGTTATTCCTTGTATTTAGCGGAGCGGCGCAGCGATGGCGCGCCGCTGGGCCTGTGCGGCTTGCTCAAGCGCGATTTCTTGCCGGGCATCGATATTGGCTATGCGCTGGCGCCCCGCTATTGGGGGTGCGGCTATGCGCGCGAGGCGGCCGGCGCCGTGCTGGCCTATGCCCGCGATACCTTGAAACAGCCTTGCCTGATGGCCATTACGCATCCGGATAACCAAGTATCGATTGCGCTGCTGGAAGACCTGGGTCTGCAATTTATCGAGCGCAAATCACTGCCTGGCTATGAGGGTAGCAGCAATCTGTATCGGCTGGATTTTTAGTGGCCTGAAATTGTTGCAAGCTTGCAAAACTCAAGACACAATCGCGCCCCTCGCTTGGCTTTTGATACAGTGGGGCGCATGATGTGACGTAGCTGGACGTTGTTCTCTGTATGCAAGTATAAAGTCCATCCCCGCCTCCCAAAACCCGTGGCGCACAACCGAGTCCGGTAACACATACTTTTCCTGGGGTAATAAGTCAACTACCCCGCCCTGAAGGACGGAGCTTGCAAGGCATCGCAAGCTTTGGTTGACCAGATCGAGCGCCCCGGATGCTTTTAATCCGGGCTTCATTGCCGAGTAGAGCGGGCGCTACGTTGCGCAGAAGTATCAGACCCACCTACGGATGCTTCCTCAGTCCGTAGCTCAGGAAACAGTTCGAGCAGACAAGCGATAGGGTAAGCACGAAACGGCGTATTGCCAGGCCATCGGTGGAGTACGGGAGACCGTCACCGGCCTAAGCTGCTGTGCAACATGATCGAGGGGAGCGGGCCGCAAGGCCCCGTCACCAGGCCCTTACGGGCAGAGTCGCAAGACCCATCCAGGTGGAAAGCCTGGTACTTGTTTAACGGTGGCTAATATGGACGTGACAGGCACGCCACCCAAGCCTGGAACGCTGCGCGTTCCGCGCTCTGCCTCCCCGGTCTGAAGGCCGAGGTTTCACGCGCAAATCTGATGAAACTTGCAAACCTGAAAATAGGCGTGCGTCTTGGCTTGCTGAGTGGCTTTTTTCTGATTGCATTGCTGGCCGTCGGCATCGCGGGCTGGCGCGCGATGGTGGTGATCAAGGAGCGCAACGAGGAAGGCATGCAGCGTGCCGCCATGCTGACCCAGGCGGTCGATATTGCGCGCAGCTCGCAAGTGGATTTCAAGATTCAGGTACAGGAGTGGAAGAACATCCTGCTGCGTGGCCATGATGCGGCCAGCTTCGATAAATACAGCCAGGCCTTTACCAAGACAGGCAAGGAGGTCGATAGCGAGCTGGGCAAACTGAAAGTCTTGCTGGCCAGGCTGAACTTGTCGACACCGCTGGTCGATGAAGCGCTGCGCACGCATGAAGAGCTGAACGCCAATTACCTGAAAGCGCTGAAGCAATACGATGGCGCCAATCCTGAAAGCTATAAGATCGTCGATGGCCTGGTCAAGGGCATGGACCGGGCGCCCACCGCCAAGATTGATGAAATCGTGGCCTACATCGGCAAGCAGGCCGTGCGCGAAGAGAAGGACATGGCGGCCGAAACCGAGGCGACCTACCGCAGCGCCGTGCTGTGGCAAGTATCGATGCTGGTGCTGGCCATACTGGCCGGCAGTGTCCTGATGGTCTGGTTGATTCGGGGCATTACCCGTCCGCTGGCGCAAGCGATCGACATTGCGCGCACGGTGGCGGATGGAGATTTGCGCTGCGACATGGAGGCCTCGCGCCGCGATGAGATCGGCGATTTGCTGCGCGCGCTGCGCCGCATGAGCGATAACCTGGCGCGCATAGTCGGTGACGTGCGCCACGGGACGCAAGCGATTGCCGCCGCCAGCACGCAAATCGCGTCGGGCAATGTGGATTTATCGTCGCGCACGGATGCGCAAGCGAGCTCGCTGGAGCAGACCGCCGCGTCAATGACTGAACTGACGTCAACCGTGCGCCAGAACCACGACAATGCGGGACAGGCGCAACAGCTGGCCGAGACCGCTTCCCAGGTCGCGCAGAAAGGCGGCGACACGGTGCAGGAAGTGGTGCAAACCATGGGCGGCATCAATGATTCGTCGCGCAAGATCGTCGACATCATCAGCGTCATCGATGGCATCGCCTTCCAGACCAATATCCTGGCGTTGAACGCGGCGGTGGAAGCGGCGCGTGCCGGCGAACAGGGCAGGGGCTTTGCCGTGGTGGCGTCGGAAGTGCGCTCCCTGGCGCAGCGCTCGGCATCGGCCGCCAAGGAAATCAAGGAGTTGATCAGCGATTCCGTGGAGCGGGTCGATCAGGGCAGCCGACTGGTGGCGCAGGCCGGGGCCACCATGACGGAGGTGGTGGCCAGCGTGGCGCGGGTCACGGCGGTGATCCGCGAAATCGCGCTGGCCAGTAATGAGCAGCAAGAGGGCATCGAGCAGATTGGCCAGGCCATCAGCCAGATGGACAGCACGACGCAGCAAAATGCCGCGCTGGTGCAGGAAGCGGCGGCCGCCGCCGATTCGCTGCAAGAGCAGGCCCACGCGCTGGCTGATGCGGTCAGTTTCTTCAAATTGCATGAGCAGGAGCGCCTGCAGGCGCGCCCGCCGCGCGCGCTGCTCAATTAAGGATCACGGCGCGACAGCGGGGAAGAACCATTGCAGCGGCAGATGCACCCGCTGCGCCCACGATTTTTCGTTGTGGGCGCCGCCTTGCGCTTCGTGGTAGTAGAGGTTGCCGCCCAGCGGAGTGCCGCCCAGCGTAAAGCCGTTGGCGAGCATCGCGTCGCGCATGCGGCGGGTATCTTCCACGCCATCCTGCTCGGTGCCGGCGTCAAGATAAAACCGCACGCCGCCCGGCGCCGGCGGCTTGGTAATCAGGCTGCCTTGCCCCCACCAGAACGAACTCGATACGCCGCCGGCCTTGCTGAACACATCCGGCCGCTGCGCGGCCAGGTACACCGACGCGATGCCACCCAGTGACGAGCCCATGATGGCGGTATCCTGTGGGCCGGTGCGGGTGCGCAAGGTGCGGTCGATATGGGGTTTAACGGTGTCGGTGATAAAGCGTCCGTAGGCATCGAGCTTGCCGCCGCCGTGCTGCGGATCGCAGCACGGCGTGTATTCGGCGATCCGGTCCGGCGTATTGTCGATGCCGACCACGATGGTTTCCGCCACTTTCCCTTCGCTGATCAAGCGGTCCATGGTTTCATCGATGCCCCATTCGACGCCATAGGCGGCCGTCTTGGCGTCGAACAGGTTTTGTCCGTCGTGCATGTACAGCACGGGATAGCGCAAGTCGGGGCGGGTGGCATAGCTGGGCGGCAGGTAGACCCGCAACGTGCGGCCGTTGCCCAGTTGTGGCGATGCGATCTCGTCAAGGATGCGCACCGCGCCGCGCGGCTGATCCAGTTCCAGGATCAGCGCCGAGCGGGCCGGCAGCGTGACCTCGTCTGTTAAACGGTAGCGCTGGCCGCTGATGACATCGCGCCCTTCCGCCACGCCGGCCAGCATTTCACTGAAGCGGGCGGTTTTCAGCGGCATCGCTTGCTGGTTCATATTGATGGCGACCATGATTTTTTTGGCGCCGGCCTGCGCACCGTCATAGCGGAAGTAGACATAGGTATCGTTTTCCGGCCCGAAGTGCATCAGCTTGCCGTGATGGATGACGCTTTGGTGCTTGCGCCAGTTCAGCAGTTTTTTCAGGTAAGCCTGCGCCGCCAGTTGCTGCTTCGTCAGCCCCTGGCCGGTAAATGCATTGACCTTGTCGCCGGCCCAGCCGCCGGGGAAATCCTGGCGGTACGAGGCGTCGTCGCGGCCCTTGGTAGTGCTGGTCATCTGGATTTCGGTGCCGTAATACAGTTGCGGGATGCGCGGCATCGTCAGCGTATACGCCATGGCGATGCGGAACAGCGCGTCATCGTGCTGGGCCACGCTGAAGATGCGGGCCATGTCATGGTTGCCCTCAAACAGGGTCATGTTGGCCGCGTCCGGATACTGGTAATCCTGCGCCGCCGCTTCATACAGTGAGGTCAGGCGGTAGCCCTCGTCGCCGGCCAGCACTTTACGCAAGGTGTCGTTGAGCGGGAAGTCCATCATGCTGGGCATGTGCGACACATAGCCATCGACATTCTGCTTGTGCTTGAGCCAGTGCGCCACCACCGCGATGTGCGCACTCCACTCTTCGCCCACCAGGTTCAGGTTCGGGTATTCGGCCAGGATGCGGCGCGACCAGTCCGCCAGGAAGGCGGTGTTCGAATAGCCATAGGTATCCACGCGCAAGCCGGCCAGCCCCGCATATTCAATCCACCAGATGCTGTTCTGAATCAGGTACGTCGCCAGATAGGGATTGGCCTGGTTCAGGTCCGGCATGTTGGGCGAGAACCAGCCGGTGGTGAAATCCTTGCGGTCGGCCTGCGACGCATAGGGATCCTGCACCGCCATGCGGTGATGCTGGGTCGGCACATAGTTTCCCTGGTGCGTGATCCAGTCCGGCGTTGGCAAGTCGCGCATCCACCAGTGCCGCAGGCCGATATGGTTGAGCACAACATCCTGGATCACGCCGATGCCTTTTTCCCGCGCCCGGGCCGTAAAGGCGCGGAAGTCGTCGTTGCTGCCATAGCGCGCATCGATCTGGTACAGGTCGGTGGCGGCATAGCCGTGGTACGAATAGGCCGGCATATTGTTTTCCACCAGCGGCGTCGGCCACACCATGGTGTAGCCCAGGTCGGCGATATAGCCGAGCGCATCGGTCATGCCCTGCAAATCGCCGCCATGGCGGCCGGACGGGTTCTTGCGGTCCGCCTTCTCGCTCAGGCCGCCGACCGTGTCGTTGGCGGGATTGCCGTTGGCGAAGCGGTCCGGCATCACCTGGTAAATCGCATCGGCGCTGGAAAACCCCTTGCGCTGGGCGGAGCTGGCCGCGCGCGTCTGCAACGTGTAGTTGACGATTACCGAGCCTTTGCCGGGCGCGGCAAACGCGATATCAAACTTGCCGGGCTGGGCCGACGCATCGATGGCGAGGTCGATAAACAGATAATTGCGGTTGGCGACCTGCTTGACGGCGGTAATGCGCACGCCGGCGTAATCGAGGCTGGGCGCCAGGTCCGCGATGTTTTTTCCGTGCACCATCAACTGCAGTGTCTTGTGCTGCATGCCGGTCCACCAGAACGCTGGTTCCAGGTGCTCGATGCGATAGTCCTTGGCCTGCACAGCCAGGCAGGCGGCTGCGGTCAAGATGGCCAGCACGGTGCGTTGCATAGGGTCTCCGATGGTAGTTGTGCTACATGCACTCTTTTAACTTTATAGTATGAAAGGGAGTTTGTGTGCGTGCAACGTATTTAGTAAGCTAGTTAAGCTACATTGCCGGGAGGTTGCCTGCGCCGCGCTATGCTGTCGTTTTCCTGTTTTGAAAGCGATATATGGCGGTTCGGCGGCGGGTGGTATTGAAGGCGGCGGTGGCGTGCACGGTGGCGGCGGCGGCGCCGGTGCTGGCGCAGAGTGGTGATGGGACCTTCGTCACGCTCGATGCGTTCCCGTCCACGCATGTCGCTGCGCGCAAAGTTATGGTGTGGCTGCCGCCCGGCTATGACGGCACCACGCAGCGCTATCCCGTCCTGTATATGCACGACGGCCAGAACTTGTTCGAAGCGAGCACCGCGATCGGCGGCCAGGCGTGGGAAGTGCACAAGGTGCTGGCGGCGCTGATCGCCGCCGGCGCCGCCCGGCCCGCCATCATTGTCGGCATCTGGAGCAACCGCGACCGCGCCCGCGAATATGCTCCGGCCGTGGCGGTGGAGCGGTTGGCGCCGGACTTGCGGGCGTCTCTGCTGGGCGACCCGCCGATTCCCGGCGGCCTGCCACCGTTATCAGATCAGTACCTGCGCTTCCTGGTGGAGGAATTAAAACCGGCCATCGACAGCCGCTTCCGCACGCGCAAAGAGCGCGCCGCCACCTTTATCCTTGGGTCGTCGATGGGCGGCCTGGTTTCCCTGTACGCGGTGGCGCGCCATCCGGAAGTGTTTGGCGGCGCCGCCTGCCTGTCGACGCACTGGCCGCTGACCACCAATTTCAACATGTTGTTCGACCAGAACGACATGCGCCCGGTGCGGATCGCGTCGGCCTGGTTCGACTGGCTGGGCAAGGCGCTGCCACGCGCCGGGGCAGTGAAGTTGTATTTCGACCACGGTGACAGCACGCTCGATGCCTTGTATGGGCCGTACCAGCAGCAAATGGATGCGATTTTGCGCGCAAAGGGGTACCGTCAGGGTATCGATGTGATCACCAAGGTCTACCCCGGCGCCGATCACAGCGAAGCCGCGTGGCGCAGCCGGGTGGATATTCCCTTGCGGTTTTTGTTGCTGAATTCAGGTGTTTAGCATTCTGTAAATTTTTTGTGAACTCTGTAGTCCCACTACAATCCCCTCCTGCCCAGCCTGTACCTCAAATACAACGATAGCGGCTGCTTCGCTTATAAATCAGGGCTTCAAAACAGTGTTGTTCCGTAGTATTGAACAACTTTGATTGACACTGGATCTAGTTTTAATACAAAATTCTACTCAGAACGTCTGATAGAACGTTTGCTTTCCCAGATCCCGTGTAGTCGAAATAAAGCCTCGACCGGTTGCAGTTGCGGGAATTTTTACTTGTGATGAAGAGGGGACACCTGATGAAGAATTTCGCAACTGAGCGCAGCCAGCGCACAGCCCTGCAACTGAGCCCGGTCGCCGCCGCGTGCGCCGTGCTTGTTTCCGCCCTTGCCGGTAACGTCCAGGCACAGACCACTGGCGCCGCCGCTTCCGATGGGCAAATGCAGCAAGTGACCGTGTCGGGTATCCGCCGCGGTATCGAAGATGCGATTTCGGTCAAGAAAGACGCGTCGTCCATCGTGGAAGCCATTTCGGCGGAAGACATCGGCAAACTGCCAGACGTTTCCATCGCAGAATCCATTTCCCGCCTGCCAGGCTTGGCGGCGCAGCGCGTGGCTGGCCGCGCCCAGGTGATTTCCGTGCGCGGCTTGTCCCCGGACTTCTCCACCACCCTGTTGAACGGCCGCGAGCAAGTCTCGACCGGCGACAACCGCAGCGTGGAATTCGACCAGTACCCCTCCGAGCTGCTGAGCGGCGTCACCATTTACAAAACCCCGGACGCCGGTATGGTCGGCCAGGGCTTGTCCGGCACCATCGATATGCAGACCGTGCGTCCGCTGTCCTTTGGCGGCCGCACCGTGGCCATGAATGTCCGTGGCGAGAAAAACTCGCTGGGTTCGATTGCCAATGCCAAGTCGACCGGCAACCGTTTCTCCGCGTCCTACATTGACCAGTTCGCCAACCGCACGATCGGTATCGCGCTGGGCTTTGCGCACCTGGACTCGCCCGTGCTGGATAACGAAACCGGCCTGTACGAGCCATGGAAAAAAGATTCCCGTCCAGGCGTCCCAGGCGGCACCTACATTATGGATGGCGCCAAGGCCGTGGCCCGCAGCGGCATGAACAAGCGTGACGGCGTGATGGCTGTTCTGCAATACCGTCCCAACAAGCAGTGGACCAGCATTGTTGACGTGTACGCGTCGCAATTCCACCGCGAAGAAACCGCGAACCAGATTGAAGTGAACCTGGGTGGCTGGAACGGCAATAACAAACCAGACTTTACCTACAGTGGCGCCAATATTGTCAGCGGCGCGCTGAACTCGGCAACCGCCACCAATGTGTACCCGCTGGTGCGCGGCATGTACACCGACCGCAAGGACAAGATCCACGCCATCGGCTGGAGCAACACCCTTAAAGTCAATGACTGGACTTTGTTCGCCGATGTGAACACCTCCAAAGCCAAGCGCAATGAACTGAGCCTGGAAAACAATGCCCAACTGGGCAATGGCCGTGGCACCAATGACGGCGCCGGCAATGCCTACCTGGACAACGTGAAGCTGTCCTTCCCGACCGGTGGTTTCGCCACCATCGCACCGGGCCGCATCTACAGCAACCCTGCCACCCTGTTCATCGGCCCAACCATTTACGGTTCCGGCTACGGCAAGACCCCGCGCGTGGAAGACAGCCTGACCAGCTTCAAACTGACGGCCAATACCCCGGCGCCTGCCGCACTGGAAAAATTCTTCTCCAGCTTTGACGGTGGCTTCAATTACAGCGACCGCAGCAAGAAGAAGCGTCAGCCAGAAGGCAACATCAACCTGGCAGGCAGCAACCCGGTCAGCCTGGGCAGCGATTTCCTGTACAACGCGGCGGACCTGAGCTTTGCCGGCGCCGGCTCGATTCCAACCTGGAACGTGCCTGCCATGGTCGCCAAGTACATGACCTTCAACCCAACCGATACCCTGAATTACCTGATTTCCAAGGGTTGGGACGTGAATGAGAAAATCACGACCACCTTCGTCAAGGGCAATATCGAAGCGGACCTGGGTGACGTGACCCTGCGCGGTAACGTCGGTGTGCAAGTCCAGCGTACCGACCAGTCGTCGGATTCGAACTACTGGGATGGCACCGCGGCAGCGGGCAAGCAAGTCAAGCCTGTGCATGACGGCAAGACCTACACCGACGTGCTGCCTAGCCTGAACCTGGCGTTCGGCTTCGACAACCAGCAGACCGTGCGCTTTGCGGCGGCCAAGCAGATCGCCCGTCCACGGGTTGACCAGCTGCGCTCGGCACTGGACTTCGGCGTATCGGAAACCACGTTTAAACCAGGCGCCAGCGGTGGTAACGCCAAGCTGGACCCATGGCGCGCCAACGCCTTCGACTTGTCGTATGAGAAGTACTTCGACAAGAAGGCTTACTTCGCCGTGGCCGCGTACTACAAAAAGCTGAACACCTACATCTTCACCCAGACCAAGGATTACGACTTCTCGAAGTTCATTCCTGGCACCATCGCCAAGCAAGCGACGGGTGATTACACCGCGCCATACAACGGCACCGGTGGTTCGCTGAAGGGCGCGGAAGTGTCGGCATCGCTGCCACTGAACCTGGTAACTAAAACTCTGGATGGTTTCGGCGTGCAGGCCAGCCACACCTACAGCGACAGCTCGATCACCATCGAAGATCCGAGCGGCTCGATCGGTTCCAAGATCCCGCTGCCAGGCCTGTCCAAGCACACGACCAACTTGACCGTGTACTTCGAAAAAGATGGCTTCGAAACCCGTATCAACCAGCGCAAGCGTTCGGACTTCGTCGGTGAGATCGGCAACTTCTCGAATGACCGCGCCCTGCGTTATGTGGTGGGTGAAAATATCATCGACTTCCAGATCGGCTACACCTTCAACTCGGGTTCGCTGAAAGGCCTGGGCATCGTGGCGCAAGTGAACAACCTGCGCAACGCGGCTTACGAAACCTACACCGGCGTGCGCAACCAGCAGCTGGAATACCAGAAATACGGCCGCACCATCCTGCTGGGCGCGAACTACAAGTTCTAAGCTGAGCCTTACTGCTTCCGTTACTCCCGACGGATAATGTGCGAAAAACCCGCCACGCAAGTGGCGGGTTTTTTGTTATGTGTGTAAGGCGGGCGTGCTGACGCCGGTCAGTGAGATGGTGGCGCAGGCTCGCTTTGCTCAAACCGCAGCACCGACAACCCGCACGGCAAATCCACTTCCGCCCAGCCGACCCAGCCCGCTTCCGCGCGTTGCGCGCCGGTCAGCAATGGCGCCTGCACCGTGAATGCGGGATCGCTGGCATACAGTAGCGCGGGCCCGGACCAGATCAGGGTGCGCGCCGATTCGTTCGCGGCCAGCGCCGCGCCGATGCTGCGCACCTGGTCCGGCTGGCGTGATACCGGGCATACTTTGCGCAGCACCTCCTGCGCGCGCTGGCGGTTGTGTGCCGCCACATCCGCTGCCTGATTGGCCGGTGAGCGCCACAGGCCGAAAGCCGATACGCCGATTGCCGCAACTGCGGCGATCACTAATAAACGTCGTGTAGTCATGGCCGGCAGTGTAGCAGCGCCGCATGGCCGCGCCCAATGAAAAACGGGCCGGTTTGCACCGGCCCGCTGGCTTTACTTCACTACGTTATTACTTCTTGGCAGCCGCCGCCAGTTGGCGGTTTTGTTCATCGAGCCAGGTTTTCAGCGGCGCGAAATAATCAACCAGCGCCTGGCCGTCGATGCGCTCTTCGCCGGAGATGGCTTTCAGTGCTTCCGGCCATGGCTTGCTGGCCCCCATTTCCAGCATCTTCTGGAACTTGGCGCCGGCTTTTTCGTTGCCGTAAATCGAGCAGCGGTGCAGCGGGCCGGTGTAACCCGCTTCCTTGCACAGTGCGCGGTGGAACTGGAACTGCAGCATGTGGGCCAGGAAGTAGCGCGCATACGGCACGTCCGCCGCCACGTGGTACTTGGCGCCGGCGTCAAAGCCGTTGGCGGAGATGGCGCCCGGACGCGACATGCCCATGTACTGCTCGCGCAATTGCCACCAGCTCTTGTCGTAGTCGGCCGGCTGCACTTTGCCGGCGTAGACGTCCCAGCGCCATTTGTCGACCATGTAGGCGAACGGCAGGAACGCGACTTTCGCCAGCGCGCGCTGCATCAGCTCGGACACGTCGTCGCCGGGCTGCTGGTTTTGCTCCATCAGACCGATTTTCTTCAGGTAATCGGGCGTGATCGACAGCGCCACGGTGTCGCCGATGGCTTCATGGAAGCCGTCATTGGCGCCGCCCTGGAACAGGAACGATTGCTTGTTGTAGGCCAGGTCGTAATAGATGTGGCCCAGTTCGTGGTGGATCACCTTGAATTCTTCGTCGGTCGGGCGGATGCACATCTTGATGCGCACGTCTTCCTTGCCGTCCATGGTCCAGGCCGAGGCGTGGCACACCACTTCGCGGTCGCGCGGCTTGGTCAGCAGCGAACGCTCATAGAACGAGTCCGGCAGCTTGCGCATGCCCAGCGAGGTGTAGAACTTTTCCGCATACTGCGTCATCTGCTTGGCGTCGGTCTTGCGCTCTTCGAGCACCTTGGTCAGATCATAGTTGCCGGCATTGGCGGCAGGTTTCAGCAGCGGATAAATGTTTTCCCAGCTCTGGCTCCACATATTGCCGAACAGGTGGGCCGGGATCGGGCCGCTGGCCGGCACCACGTCCGGGCCGTAGGCTTCGCGCAGCTTGTAGCGGGTGTAGGTGTGCAGCGAGTCGTACAATGGCTTGACCTGTTGCCAGATGCGTTCCATCTCGGCGGCAAAAGCGTCCGGCGTCATGTCGTACTGGGAGCGCCACAGCGCGCCGGTGTCGGCAAAGCCCATTTCACGCGCGCCCTTGTTGGACAGCGCCACGTAGTCGACGTACATCTGCTTGTAGGCCGGCGCTTGCGCGTGCCAGCCGGTCCAGATTTCCTTCAGCTTGGCCGGATCGCGGCTGCTGGCCAGGGTTTTTTCCAGTTCGCCCAGCGGCATGCATTCCTGGCCTGGCGGGCAGTATTTGCCCTTGCCATAGGCGCCGTTCAGCGCGGCCTGCTTGGCGGCGTAGGCTTCACGCTCTTTCGGGTCCGGCAGCATCAAGGTCAGTTGCAGGAACTTCAGCTTGCGCGCGTAATCGTCTTTCAGCTTCAGGCCATTGTAGCGGCGCGCCGTCAGGGCGGCTTCGCCGGACAGCGACAACTGTTTTTCGCCGAAATACGTGGCCAGCGCTTCGGTGTCATCGGTGATGAAGTTCTGCGCCACCCACTGCGCGCGGGCGCCGTCGAGGTTCAGTTTTTCCATCTTCGCTTCGGTCTCGTTGAGGAAGCGTTCGGCCTCCGCCACGGTCGGCTTGCCGGCTTTGCTGGTCGCTGCCGGTTTCATCGCGTTCGTCGCGTTGGCCGCTTCGGCGGCATGGGCAACCTGGAATGTGCCCATGGCCAGCATCACGGCGATGGGGAGAGCTTTCAGGTACAGGGGGTGGGTCACCGCAGTCTCCTTGTGTTTTTATAAAGCGCGTAATATACACCGGCGACCGCTGAATTCCGTCTTGAAAATAGTCCGGTGTGACAAATGCCGCGTCGCGCCCGGCGCGTTCCACCAATTATTATGCCGCGCCCAACAGCGCGCACAGCAAACCGGCCGCGCTGGCGAGGCCGGTGCCGGGGCGCAGCGTGCGGGGCGCATAGGCCAGTTGCAGCATGACGGCGGGCGCCATCACCGCCAGCGCGCCGGTCCACAGCAGTACGCCCTGCGCCACGCCGGCGTGGCGCAGGGCGGTGGCGAGCGCCAGCAGCCAGCACGCCGTTGCGCCCAGCCGTAGTGCGATCCGCAAGCGCGGCGAGCGCGGCACTTGGTACGCGACCAGCGCCGCATGGTGGCGCGCCATCGATTGGCTGAGTGCGCTCAGTCCCGCGTAGGCCAGCGCAAAGGTCGCCAGTGCATTCATTTTGCCTCTCCTTGCATGGACGACAGCGGCGCCAGTGTTGCCGTTGTTCGCTGTGGCTTGCGGCCCAGTTGTAGCGCAGCCGCGGCCAGCAAGGCGCCGAGCGCCAGTACGGTCAGATCGAACGCCGCCACGGCCAGCGGTGCCTGCTGCGTCAACAGCACGGCCAGCGCGTGGCTATCGGTGGTGAGGTAGTTCAGCACCGGCAGGCCGCCCAGCAAGCAGGCGCCGCAAGCCAGTTGCCAGCGCCACATGGCGCGGCCCGGACGCCATTGCGCCAGCAGCAGCGCGGCGCCCCAGGCGGCAAAGAAGATCGCCACTTCGCGGTCGGCGCGCTGCGCCAGTGCCAGCGGCAACAGGCGGTTGGCCCAGAAGTAGGCGCCATACGCAATCGGCAAGCCGGCGATGCAGCCAATGTTCAGCCCCTGCACCAGACGCGTGCCAATGCTGCTTTGGCGCTGGCGTTTGGCGGCCCACAGCAGGGCGCCGGTGGCCACCATCGCGGTGCCGGCCAGCCCGCAAATAAAGAACAGCCAGCGCAGCAGCGGTTCCGCAAAGCGCGCGATGTGCAGGCCATACAGCACGCCGTGTGCGGCCAGCGCCGTGCTGGTGGTGTCGCCGCTGGACGCCAGCAGGGCGCCGCTGGTGCCGTCGAATTGCATGGCCGGCTGCTTGTTCGACAGCTCAAGTCCGGCCGCGCGCGTGACGCCGATGCGCGCGTTGACGTCATTCGGATTGGCGATGCTGATGGAGCCGGCCGTGCGGCCTTGCCAGTGGCGCTGCGCCTGTTCCAGGATCGGGCCGATCGGCGCCAGCGGCGCATGGATACCGGCCGCCTTGGCCGGCTTGCCGACGCTGGGGTAGATCTCGGACAGCAGCGCGCCTTTGTCGCCCCGGTAGACGGCCTGTCCGGCGGACGGCATGTACAGGAACATCAATGCCACCAGCCCGGTGTAGGTGATCATCAGGTGGAACGGCAAGGCGAACACGCCGGCGGCATTGTGCGCATCCTGCCATGAGCGCGCGCCTTTGCCGGGGCGGAACGTGAAGAAATCGCGCAAGATGCGGCGGTGGATGATGATGCCGGACAGTAGCGACACCAGCAGGACCATCGCGCACAGGCCGGCAATCCAGCGCCCGGTTTGCGGCGGCACGTAGTACAAGTCGAAGTGCAGGCGGCTGAGGAAGGCGCCGGCGTGGGTGTCGCGCGCGGCCGGCAACTCCATGCCCGTGGCCGGATCGATCAGCGCGGTCTGCAGCTTGCCATCCGCTCCGCTCCAGGTGGCGCGGCTATAGGGCGTGCGCGCCGTCGGCAACGTGATGAACCAGTGTTTGGCGTGCGCGGCGCGCTGTTGCAGCACCTGCACGGCGCTTTCTCCTGCTTGCGTGGCGGACGCCGGCTGCAGCGCGGCGCCGTGCAGTTCCGGTTTCATCCACAGCGTGATCTCGTCGCGGAAATAGCTGGCGCTGCCGGACGTGAACATCAACAGCAATAGCCAGCACACCAGCAAGCCGGCCCAGGTATGCAATGACGCCATGCGCTGGCGCAACGAGCCGCTCATGCCAGCCCCCTGGCGGCCAGCGCCATCGCCAGCGCCGGCAACAGCAATTCAGCCCACGCGCGCCACGCGCTGGGCGCGGCAAAGGCGCGCAGCGCGGCGGCGGCATACAGGGCAAACGACAGCAGGGTGGCCGTCACCACCGCATCGGCACGGGGTAACGGCAGGCACAGCGCCAGCAAGGCGCTAGCGCTGGCGGCAAAAGCATAGCCGCCGGCAATGGCGGCGCAAGCGCGCGATGTGGCGGAGAAAAGAGGGGAGCGCGGCATGGTATTCATTCAGGAGTTGTGCCGCGGATTCTAGCGAGGGGACGTCGGAACAGCAACGGGCAGCGCAAGCTGCCCGGGTGGTGTTGCCAAAGAACCGCGCCGAGTGGCCGGGTTTAGTGGTCGGGGCGACGCTGTTTGGCAGTGCCGGAAGCCCCGTCGTCATCGCGCGGCAAGCGCTGGTGACGGTCGGTTTCGCCGATGGCGCCGCCGTTGGCTTTTTCATCGGCTTTTTCCGATGTGCGGTGGCGGCGGTTGGCGTCTGCGCTGTCGGGAGCAGGTGGAGGTTTCTTCGAGTCAACCATGGCATCTCCTTCGTCAGATCAAGGACGGATAGCTTAGCGCGAGCCGGTAGTATGCCATGTCGGAATGGCGGCGGGGATTGTGTAGGAGCCCGCCTGTTATCCGCGTGTTATTGATTAAAGGAAAATATTCAACGCCCCAACAAAAACGCCAGCGGCGTCGCCAGCCGCGCCGCCCATGACTTCTCGCTGTGATCCGTGCCCGGATAGGCCTTGCTGAGGAAGTGCTGGTCGTCGTAGCCGCGCTCGCGCACCAGGATGTCGGCAAACGCCTGGTGCACGCCGTACAGCGCATCGATGGT
>JAIENA010000445.1 GCA_019751755.1 Burkholderiaceae bacterium
ACGCAACCACCACGCAACCACCACGCCACTTACACGCCACTACAACGAGAGCCGACCCATGCCTGTCCGTTTCAACCTGAAGCACCGTCCTTTGTGCCGCGCCACCTTGCTGGCGTTGTCCGCCATGGCCACCCTGGCCGCCGTGCCGGCCGGCGCCGAACCATTCAAGTTCGGCGTGATGGCCGATACCCAATGGACCTCCAACGATGCCGCCAACAATCCGAATACGGTGGCGCTGGGCATCATCAACCAGATCTTGCCGAAGTTCGTGGAAGCGCAGGTGAAGTTTGTGGTGCAGGTCGGCGACTTGACCGACAACGGCAGCACCGGCGGCCTCGATACGTGGAACGTGGCGGCGCAAACGCTGTACAGCAACCAGATCGGCTTTTATCCGGTGCGCGGCAACCATGAGCCATCGGCCAACGCCGCCAACCGTTTCAAGACCAACTTCCCGCAAACCCAGGGCCTCGGCACCAACGTGGCCGGCGCCACCAACCACGCCAGCCCGGCCACGCCGGTTGGCCTGACCGGCCTGACCTACTCGTTCGACTATGGCAACACCCGTTTCATCGCCATCGACCAGTACACCCGCACGTCCGGCAGCACGCCGTCGGTGAACTCGGCGGCGCTGGACCAGTTGACGTGGGTCGGCCAGCGCCTTGACGGCAAACCCGCCGCCAGCCATGGGTTTGTTTTCGCCCACAAGGAATTGATCGGCCAGAACCACGCCGACGTGTTGCTGGGTTCCAACCCGGCTGCCAATGCCGCCGAGCGCAACACGCTGATCAAGGCCATGGCCCGCAACAATGCGCGCTACTTCCTCGGCGGCCATGATCACATGCACCACCGTTCGATCGTCAAGAGCCCGGACGGCGCCGGCAGCGTGCAAAACATCATCCACGCGTCGGACAGCTACAAGTTCTACATCCCGTCGGTGCCGTCGAAAGACCAGGTGTATAACGCCGCCAACCGCCAGGAAATGCCGATTGCGCAGGAACTGTTCACCATCGGCTATTACATCTTCACTGTGGACGGCCCGCGCCTGACGGTCGACCACTATGCTTCCGACAATGGCTGCGGCGGTTCGCTCGGCGCTGGCCGGGACTGCGACCTGACCAAGACCCCGGCGCTGGCGTTTGCCAAGCGCGAAAGCTATGGCTATAGCCTGAACGGCAAGGAATTCATCGTGCAGCCGGGCGCCAGCTTCGCCAACATTGCCGACAACAGCCCGGCCGGCAGCGGCTGGAGCAGCACCAAAATGGCCATCCTGGACGGCGCCAACGCCGTCTCCACCACGCTGTATGACGGCCGCGTCGCGATCCAGGACGTCAACACCGGCTGGGTCAGCCGCACCGACGCCGACAGCAGCGGCGCCGCCAGGCTGAAAAGCGATGCACTGACGCTGTGGGGCATGGAAAACGCCATCGGCAGCGAACAGGCCGACACGTACACCCTGTCGCTGACCTATGGCGCCGACGCGCGCGGCCCGCTGGCCATCGTGGCGCGCCCGTTCAACGGCAGCAACTGGGACGCCGCCACCGGCCGCAATCTCGGCGGCAGCGCGAAATTCGTGGTCGGCCCATGGAAAGCCGGCTATGCGCTGGGCACCTATGGCGTCGACCCCGCCACCCGCACCGCCTGGGCCGTGGTCAATCGCGGCGGTGAATTTGCCGTGGCGCAGAGCCGGGACGGCGACTTGAATGGCGACGGCGTGGTGGACAGCCGCGACGTGGCGCTGGTCACGCAAAACCTGAACCGCGACGCGCTGCAGTTGCCGGGCGCGGATCTCGACAACGACGGCAAGATCACCGCGCTGGACGCCCGCAAGCTGGCCACCATCTGCAGCAGCGCCAATTGCGCGATTGCCCAATAACCCAGCACCAAGCACCAAGCACCAAGCTCAATCACAAGGAAAATCGATGATCACCACCCTCCGCAACCGTGCACAGCAACAAATCAAGACGGCATTGAGCGCCTGCCTGCTGGCGGCCGGCATCCTGTCGGCACCGGCCATGGCCACCACCATCAGCTTCAGCCCATCCGCCGCCAATGTCGGCATTGGCGGCAATGTCGCCGTCGATGTCCGCGTTTCCGGCCTTGGCGCCGGCACGGATCTGGGCGCGTTCGACCTGAACGTGCTGTTCGACGCCTCGCTGCTGAACCTGACCGGCTACGCGCTAGGCGCCTCGCTGGGCGACACCAGCTTGTTTGAAGCGCTCGACATCAGCCTGGGTAATACGGCCGCCGGCAAGTTCAACCTGTCGGAAATCTCGCTGTTGTCGGATTTGTCGGCGCAGCAGGACGCCTTCACCTTGGCCACCTTGTATTTTTCCGGCGCCGCCGTGGGCAGCAGCGCACTGTCGCTGGGTGACGTGCTGCTGGGCGACGCCTTTGGCAACGCACTGCCGGCCGACCTGCAAGGCGCGAGCGTCACGTCGGTGCCGGAACCGCACAACCTGGCGCTGTTCCTGGCCGGGCTGGCGCTGGCCGGCGCGGTGCGTCGCCAGCGGAAGCAATGAGCATGACGGCGTCGCAATTGAAGCAATTGGCGGCGCTGCTGTTCGGCGCCACCTTCGCCACACTGGCCACCTTCGCTACGCTGGCGGCGCGGCCGTTGCACGCGGCGCCGGTCGCCGCCGCTGCGGTGACGCCAGCCGTATCCGTGGCCGCACCGCTGACCGCACCGCTGGTCACACAAGGCGAAGTGGCGCCGATGATGGTGGCGCGCCAGGGCCACACGGCCACGGTGCTGCGCGACGGCACCGTGCTGGTGGCGGGCGGCATGGCCCGTGATGGCGCGGCCACCACCCACGTGGAAATCTACAACCCGAAAACCAACCGCTGGAGCGAAGCGGAAACCATGACCGTGGCGCGGGCGCAGCATACCGCCACCTTGCTGCCGAACGGCCATGTGCTGGTCGCCGGCGGCATGGATCGCAGCACGTTCCGCAATCACGCCGAAGTGTATGACCCGGACGCCAACACCTGGTTTGCGCTGGGCCCGATGAGCGAAGCGCTGCGCGCCGGCCATACGGCGACGCTGCTGCGCGATGGCCGGGTGTTGATCGCCGGTGGCCATGGCTATCCGGACGACGATGAATACGAAGACACCATGGCGCTGGCCACGGCGGTGCTCTACGATCCACGCGCGCAAACCTGGACCAAGGTGGCGCCGATGCGCACCGCGCGCCAGTTGCATGCGGCCACCTTGCTCAACAATGGCAAGGTATTGCTCAGTGGTGGCGCCGGCGAATTCGGCGGCTTGCAGGAGTGTGAGCTGTATGATCCGGTGACCAATACCTGGTCGGCCGGCGGCCTGCTGCGCGAAGCGCGCTGGTCGCACACGGCCAGCCTGCTGCCGAACGGCAAAGTGCTGGCGGCGGGCGGCTTTGGCGCCAACCGTTCGCTGGCCAGCGCCGAACTGTATGACGCCGGGGCGAAAGCCTGGAAGCCGGCGGCCAGCATGGCAGCCACGCGCCACTTGCATACGGCGACCTTGCTGCCGGGCGGCCGTGTGCTGGCCGATGGTGGCGTGCTGGCGAATAACGCCATGCCCGCCGCTGAATGGTATGACCCGGGCGCGGACCGCTGGGTGGCCGCCGCCGTCCCGCTGCGCAAACGCTTCAGCCATTCGGCCGTGCTATTGCCCGGTGGTGGCCTGATGCTGGTGGGCGGGCTCGATGCGCTCGATTTGCTGGCCAGCGCCGAAGTGCTGGCGGCGGGGGCGGTTGACGGGAAGTGACCGTGCGGGCGGTGCCCGCCTTGTGTTACTATGCGCTTGCAAGTCGCCGCATGCCGGCGGCTTTTTTATTTTCCGTCCTAATTTGCAAGATTGTTACAAGTTCTATGAATTCCGAAGTAAAAACCTTCAAGGATGCCTGCGCGCTGACGGCGCATGTGTGGCGCGCGTCGGCCGGCTTTTTCAAGAGTATTGAAGTGTGGCTGCTGGTGCTGGTCGCCATGGCCATGGTGGCGGGCGTGTTTTTCGCCTTCATGCTGGATGTGCGCGCGGTGTTGGCGTTCAGCTTTGTGCTGGCGTACTTTGTTGTCCGCCCGGTGCTGCACGCCAGGGGCATCCTCAAGTGGCCGTTCCTTTAAACCGCTAGGACAGCCGTCCATAGGTCAGGAACACCCACGCGACGGCAATGATGACCATGCCCACCATGGTCATGCAGGACCAGGTAAAAAAGCAGGCCGACAGCATGGTGGTTTGCAAAAACCGTTCAAACACGAATCCCAGGCCGAAATCAAACGTGGCCAGCACGGTCCAGCGGCGGAAGTACAGCGGCAGGTAGCGGCTCATGTCTTTGTTGTGCTGCAGCGCCGCGTGCCGCTCGAACAGGTTGCGCGCCGCGCTGACGTCGCGGAACAGCCAGTCAAAAAAAATGAAGCGGTACAGCAGGGTGCGAAACGGCATCAGCGTGCGCGCCGGCTCCTGTCGTTCCTGTTGATCAGGTTGCAATGTTACCTTCGTCATGTGCACCTCCGATCACCTCATCATGACTGAAGTTGCCAGCGCGCGCCAGTCTGATTCGGTTGCTTGCCGGGTCAGACTGTTGCGGATGAGCCATACCGCTGATCGCCGCGCATGATTTGCCGGGAGTGGCGCCACCGCGTCACAGCATCACAGCGTCAGCGTCATAATGCGCGGGCAATGGTCACTGGTCTCGATCAGTTGGCCCGGGGCATTCACCACCGGCACCTTGCGCGAGCCAAACGTGGCGTCCGGTTGCACGCTGCGCAAGGCCTGGCTGACAACGATGTGGTCGAGGCCCGTAAAACCCTTGCAGCCGCTGTCGGCGCCCGACAGCGGGACCTGGAACAGCGTCGGGCTGCCATCCGAAATTTCCTGCCACAGGTAGCGGGTGGTCACGTAGCCCAGCGCATCCTTCTTGTTCGGACCGGCCGGATCGCTGCCGTCGCTGCGCACCTGCGACGGTGGCACCGCTTCGGCCGCTTCCTCGTCGATGCGGCGGTTGAAGTCGCCCAGCAGCACGAAGCGGGGGCTCTTCGCGCCGACCGACTCGATCCAGTCTTCCAGCGCCGGCACCTGGCGGTTCAGCACGCGGCAGGCGGCGTCGGCATCATCGAGCTTGCGCGGCTGGAACGGTCCGTTCGGTTTCAGGTTGGCGCACGAGGCCTTCAAGTGCACATTCATGAACGTCACCGGCTGGCCATTGACCGTCAATTCCAGCGCCAGTCCCGGACGCACGGTGCGCAAGTTGGCGGGATTGGTGGGATCGTCCGACACCGCCAGCTCAGTGCGCGACGCGCATTGGCCGGGCTTTTGCGTGGCGGCCTTGTTCCAGGCAAAGGCCACGGTCTGGAACGCGTTGTGCGGCGCGAAGCAGACCTCGAAGGTGGCGGCATGGCTGCCCAGCACGTCGCGCACGGCCTGGTCCGATTTGACTTCCTGGAACGCGATCACCTGCACGCCGTCTTTTTCAATCAGGCTGGCAATGGTGGCGCGCAGGCCGGCCATTTTTTTCTGGTAGTTGGCCAGTGTGACGTCGGCCGTGTTCTTCGATTTATACGCATTGCAGGGCGCGATCCGCATTGCTTGTGGCGCGCCGCCGGCGAAGGCGTCGATCGCCGCTTCGCAGCGCTTGGCGGTGGCAATGGCTTCTGGCGTTGGCGTGCTTTCGCCCCGGTTGCGGCGCGGGCGGGTGTCGCACCATTCGACGGCGGTACACAGCGCCAGGTGGGCCTGGAAATCGGCCTCCGTGCCGGCCCAGGCCATGTTGAACGACGCCACGCCCAGCGGCACCGGCTGGGTGGCTTGGGGTGGCACAGTGGTGCAGCCTGCCGTGGCGGACAGCAGGGCCAGCGCGGAAAGACGGAATTTCATCGGTAAGTTGGAGAGAGAATGGAACAAGTGGGCGACGATAGCACAGCGCCCGCCGCTACCACAACGCAGGGTTTGTATCAGCGTATTGCTCAGGGTATTGCGCCTTGCATTGCGTAGTGCATTGGGCAGTGTATGGCGCTGTGCAGACGCTCGACTAATGGCGCGCTTGCAGCGCGCCATTAGTCGAGCGCCACCACGCGGTCGCCGGGCCCGGACTGGCAGCCGTCGGCAATCGGTTGCCCGCCGTGGCGCACCACGATCTGCCGCTCGTTGTGGCAAATCTCGACCCGCTCGCTGCCCGGGATGCGCTGCTGCATGAAGCTTTCCAGCGAGGCGGGCAGGCTGACCTGCAATTGCAGCGCGTCGCGGTCTTGCCACGGGTGGTCATCCAGATGCAGCAGCGGTACAAAGGTGGGGAGCCACATCAGCAGGCGCGAACCGACCGGCACCGGCGCCGGCGCATAGCGCTGTTCGCGCAGCCAGTCTTGCGCGCGGGCCCGCAAATCCGGGCCTTCCGGCATGCCGGACCACGCCACCGCCAGCATTTCCGCCACCCACTGGTTGCAGTTCTGGTATTGCAGGCTGTAGGCATAGGCGTTGGCGCTGTACTGCGTGGCCAGCAGTCCCAGTGCGCGCGGGCCGTCAAGCAGCGCCGGGCGCAAGGTATCGGCCGCCGCCCGCGGCAGGCGCAGCGCCGAGATATAGCCGAGGGCGGGATTGTCGGTGCCCATGGTGAATCCCGCCACGCCCTGGTCGAAGATGCGCGGCTTGCCTTCATCGCAGGCGTAATACAGCTGGCGCGCCGACCACGTGCCCGATGGCGCGCGCCAGGCCAGCGCCGCGTGCGAATAGCGGATGCCGAAACGGGACAGGTCGAGGCCGGAACGGCTGATCAGGGCAATATCGCTGTCGCCGGCCGACAATTCCTGCCGCACGATGGCGGCAAAGCGCAGCAAGCGGCTTTCTTCGGCCACGCTCAGCGACGGGTCCGCATCACAAAAGCGGGACAGGCCGGAATTGGGCGCGGCGGCATGCGCGGCGCCTGTGGCCAGCAACAGCAGCAGCCCGGCGCCCGGCAGGGCGCGGACGGCATTCAAAGACGTCACCGTGGCATCACAGCGTGACTTTGCGCGACGCCAGTTCGCCATATACCTCGTCGGCAATCGCCAGGAAGAACGCTTCGCGGTTATCGGCGCGCGCGAATTCCACGCCGAATTCCAGGTTCTTCGCCAGCACCGCGTCGCCCTTGGCCAGGTGCGACTGGTCGAAGGTTTGCTGCGGCAGCGTCAGCACGAAGCTGCCCTGGTCGGCCTGCAGGGTGACGCGGGTCATGCCTTTGCGCTCGGGCGCCTGGGCGATATCGATGATGTGGTAGGCGCCATCGGCCACCTTGTTGCCGCCGCCGGACGAGCTGTTGCTGGAGGCGCCGATCGAATCGGACACGCTGCCGCTGGACGCGGAACCGGCACTGGAGGCGGACGAGGTGCTGTCGGCGCTGGCATTGACGGCAAAGGCCAGGGCGCCGGCCACGCACAGCAAACGCAGGGAAGACAAAGTACGCATGGGGTTTCCTTCTTGGAGTGAATGGGGGATGACCCCGATCATAGCGCATGACAGCTAAGTATTGTATGTGTGCAATTGTTTATATATCAGATATGCAACGCCCATGGCGTGGTGGCGGCCGCTGGCGCAAATAGACGATGCCCGATTGTGCGCAGACACGCTACAATCCCCGGCCCCCGGATCCGGACCCCGGGGCGCCCGTATTGAAAGGAACCCTTGCACATGGACCGCGTCGTCACCCCTTCCACCTTGACCGGCATGGCGCCGGACCGCGATGGCGTCAGCGCCGCCCTGGCGCGCGGCGTGCGCACCTTTGACGGCTGCGCTTTCGATGACCTCGACTTGTCGCGGCTGGACTTGCAGGATTGTTCATTTATCCGCTGCACCTTTGGCGGCACCGTGTTGTTTGCCTGCAAGCTGGGACGCACCGTGTGGCTGCGCTGCCGCGCGGGCGGGGCCGATTTCGAGGCGGTTGACGCGGTGGATGCACAATTCGATGGTTGCGATTTGAATAACACCAAGTGGCGCCGCGCGCGGCTGGCGTCGGTGCGCTTTGCCAACTGCAAGCTGACCGGCGCGTCGCTGGAAGAAACCGCGCACCTGGGCGCGACGTTCGAGGAGTCGCTGCTGGTGGGCGCCGACTTGCGCGGCTTTTCGTTTAAATCGGCCACCTTGAAGCAGCTCGATTTTTCCGATGCCTACCTGGCCGGCTGTGACTTCCGTGATGCGGTGTTCGAAGGGGGCAGCCTGCGCAACGCGGTATTAAAACAGGCGAAATTTGCCGGGGCCGACTTGCGCAGCGTGAATCTGGAAGGGCTAAAGCTCAGTGAGGCGGGGCTGTTCAAGGGGGCCGTGATTTCGCATGGCCAGGCGGCGGCCTTCCTCGGTGAGTTGGGCGTGATCGTCGCCTAGCAAGAGTGGCCGGCCACCCCGGCATTGACGCGCGTTCCGCTTTCCTGATTTCCTGATCAATACCGTGAGTGTTTCAGTTGCGCCGCCGTGGCGCTGGCCGGAAAACTCTATCATGGCCGACCATGACAGTGACTGTGACGGAACACCACGATGAGCAAGCATAACGATCACCGGAGACTTTCCTTCCACCCGGGGCGCCTGACGTTGCTGGCGCTGGCCATGGCGGCCGGCAGCGCGCTGGCGCAGGGCCAGACTCCGGTTACCCCGCCGCCGCCACCGGCCGCCGTGCCCAATACCGGCGATGCCTTGCTGGACACCATGGGCCTGACGTCGGCCAACAAGGTGCAGACCACGGGAGCGCAGCAGACCCATGACGGCGCGCATTTGAAGGTGACGCCGCTAAAAGGGGCCACCACCTATCTCGCGGCGGCCTTTCCCGCCACCGCAACGCCCTCCCTGAGCCTGTTCAGCGGATATGACGGCAAGCTATTCACGTCGCTGGCGTCGGAAACCTATGCGCCGCCCGGTGGCGTGCGCGATCCGTCGATTGTTCATGCGGATGACGGCTATTACTATGTGGCCTATGTGGCGCATACGTCGCAGCAGGTGGGCGGCTTCGCCGTGGCCCGTTCGACCGATTTGCGCAACTGGGCGCATGTGGCGAACATTGCGCTGCCGGGCGCGCGCGCGCCGGAGTGGCTGAAGGGGCGCGATGGCAAGCTGCACGTGATCGTGTCGGCCGCGCAGGGCGATGGCGCCGCCGTGAACTATCTGTTGACGGCCACCGGGCCGGGCATGAAACGCTTTGGCAAGCCGCTGCGCCTCGCCGGGCTCGATGGTTATGTCGATGCCTTCGCCGTACAGGATGGCGCCGTGTTCCGGCTGTTGGCCCGCAAGCAGGCGACTGGTCACCTGGAGCTGGCGCAGGCCAACGATCCAGCCGGTCCGTGGACGTTCGAGCAGACCGGCGACTGGGCCGGTTGGGGCGCCAATCTCGGCGCGCCGTCGCTGCTGAAACTCGATGGCGGTGGCTGGCGTCTGTACTTTGAGGGCGACGGTGGCCAGCACTATTACACCAGCGACAGCCCGGACTTGCGCACCTGGAGCCCGAAAGCCGAGCTGGCGTCGATGTCCGGCACCGCGCGCCATTTCACGGTGCTGGCGCAACCGAGTAAGGTGGTCGATGCCGCCACCGCGCCCAAGGGCAAGCCACAGCGGATCACGTGGGACCGGCATTCGCTGATGTTCGACGGCCAGCGCAAGATGATCTGGGGCGGCGAGATCCACCCGTTCCGGCTGCCGTCGCCGGATTTGTGGCGCGATGTGCTGCAAAAGATGAAGGCGATGGGCATGAACACCGTGTCGTTTTATTTCGATTGGGGCTACCACACGGCGCGTCCCGGCGAGTATGACTTCACGGGTATCCGCAACATGGAGCGCGCCATCGAGATGGCCGAAGCGCTGGATATGTACGTCATCATGCGGGTCGGTCCCTACGTCAACGCGGAACTGACGCGCGGCGGCTTCCCTGGCTGGCTGGCGCGCCAGCAGGCCGTGGCGCGCACCGATGCGCCGGACTATATCGGCGCCGCCGATGAATGGCTGACGCAGATTAACGCCATCGTGGCGCGTCACCAGATCACCACCGGCGGCGGCAAGGTCATCGCGTATCAGCTGGAAAATGAACTGAGCCAGACCACCGACACGCACCAGCGCTATATGCGCTACCTGCACGACAAGACGCGCGCCGACGGCATCACGGTGCCATTGTTCCACAACTCGGCGGGCCGCCTGCCCAACTGGACGCCACCGGAATCGAGCGCGCCGTTTGCGGTGCCGGGGCCGGTGGACTTGTATGCGTTTGACGGCTATCCGGGCGGCGGCTGCACCAACACCCGCACCCCGGGCAAACCGAACACGGTGCCGAATTGGGGCATGTACGGCGAAATGCCGCCGGCTGGCGCGACCGGTCCGGTCAAGATCGGTGCGCTGGCGTCGCCCAAGACGCCGGGCTTCGCGGCCGAAATCGGTGGCGGCTGGTTTGACTTCTGGGGCAGCGTGGGGTCGTACGAATGCACGGCCGAGCGCATTGGTTCGAGCTATACGCGGGTGTTTTATGGCGCCAGTCTGGTCAACGCGCTGTCGATCCACACCGTCTACATGCTGTATGGCGGCACGTCGTGGGGCTGGTCGCCGGCCTCGGTGGTGTACACGTCCTACGATTACGGCGCGGCCATCGATGAAGGGCGCGGCTTGCGGGAAAAGGCGCTGACCCTGAAGCAAATGGGGCACTTCGTGCAGGCGGCCGAAGGGCTGTTGGCCAAGATGGACAAGGCCGAGCCTTTGACGGCGTCGACCGGGCGCATCAAGCTGTACCACAACATCAGTCCGGATACGGGCGCGCGGCTGATCTATGCGCAGCATGTCCCGGCCGACGCCACCACCAGGGACCCGTTCAGCTTTACGCTGAAGCTCAAGGCGGGCAGCTATACGGTGCCGCAGCAGGGGACGCTGGCGCTCAATGGCCATGACGCCAAGCTGCTGCTGGCCGACTATGCGCTGGAGCGGCAGCAACTGGTGTACACCACGTCCGACACCCAGACGCACCTGCGCCAGGGAGCGCGTGACCTGGCGCTGTTGTATGGCCGCGCCGGCGAGGATGGCGAGACGGTGCTGCGTTATGCGAAGGCGCCCAAGGTGGAGGTCTTGCGGGGGCGGGTGGCGCAGGTGTATGACGCGGCGCGCGGTGACTTGCGCCTGAACTATGTGCACCAGGATTTGGCGGTGGTGCGCATTACGCCGGTCGGTGGGACGCCGTTGTTGTTGCTGTTGGCCGATGATGCGACGGGGCGCCAGATGTGGAAGGTCGATACCGCGCACGGTCCGGTGTTGCTGCGCTCCCCGGGATTGGTGCGTTCGGCCGCATGGCAACAGGGGATACTGGCGGTGGAAGGTGACAGCGCCGCGCCGTCCAGCCTTGAACTGTGGGCCGGGCGCGCCGCCAGCGGCGTGCGGTTTAATGGCCAGGCGTTGACGCTGGCGGCTGGTCGTGATGGCGGTGATGGCGGTGATGGTTATGTGAGCGCCAGCGGCATTGCGGGACCGGCGCCGTACCAGTTGCCGGACTTGATGGCGTTGCCTTGGGGGCGGCGACTGGATTCGCCGGAAGCCATGCCCGGGTTCGACGACAGCGGCTGGCGCAAGGCGGATGTGACGGTTAGCGCCGCGACCACCGCCACCCAGCCGCCAGCCGGACAGCCGGTCTTGGCGATGAGCGACTATGGCTTCCACCATGGCGATGTCTGGTACCGGGGCCGCTTTGAGCTGGCCGCCGGCCACGCGCTGCCGACGCAGCTGGAACTGGCGTATGGCGGGGGCGGCGCGGGCATGCTGCAGGCGTGGCTCGATGGCGTGTATCTCGGCAGCAGCGAAGTACCAACCGGTGAAGCACGGCCCAAGACCACCGCCACCGCGACCTTCACGCTGGCGCCGGACGCGCTGAAACCCGGGCCGCACGTGTTGTCCGTCATGGTGCGCAATAACTCGCACAACTGGGATCTGGCGGCCAATGATGAACACAAGGAAGCGCGCGGTTTGATCAGCGCGTCGCTGGCCGCGCCGCAGGGAGCGAAATTCGGCACGCCGATTGCCTGGAAATTGCAAGGCAACCGGGGCGGGGAGCGGATTGCGGACCTGGTGCGCGGGCCGATGAACAATGGCGGCCTGTATGGCGAACGGCAGGGCTGGTATTTGCCAACGGCCGGTGCCGCGGTGGCCGATGGCTGGAGCGCGGCATCACCCGGCGCGGCGCCACCGCAAGCGGGCACGTATTGGTTGCGCACGAAATTCAAGCTGGACTTGCCGAAGCAGCATGACATTCAGCTGGGCCTGGCGTTTGGCGACACCAGCAAGCCCAGGTCAACCACGAAATCGCGCGTACTGATGTTCGTCAATGGCTGGAACATGGGCAACTTCATCAGCCACATCGGCCCCCAGCGCACCTTCGTGCTGCCGCCGGGCGTGTTGAACGCCAACGGCGACAATACGATTGCACTGGCTGTGACGACCGATGGCCAACCGGAAAACGCGCTGGAACCGGTCAAGCTGGTGACGCTACGCGCGGTGCGCGGCGGCGTCCCCGTCACCCCGGTAGCCCAGCCGACCCAAACCCTGCGCTGAAACCCAGGGGTCAACCCTGGGGTCAGGCGTGCATTCGTGCATAAAAACCGCGGGGTCAGGCGTGCGTTCGTGCGTTTGTCTGCCCGTGCAGAGCATCGAACTATGCGCAAAATGCAGCGCCTGACCATGGTTGGCAGGCGTCGCGTCAGGCACGCATCTGCCGCACCGGATTTCCAATTAGCCTGCAACAGCAGGCGCCGTATCAAGCAGGGCTATTGCACAGGTCGCTTGCGAACGCACGAATGCACGCCTGACCCCAGCTATAAAGTGCATCAATGCACGCCTGACCCCCGGGGTGTTAGCGGGCGAAGTGGGCTTCGATTTCTTCCAGCGTTTTGCCTTTTGTTTCCGGCAGCAGGAACGCGGCGGCGAGGAAATAGAGGACGGTGCAGGCGGCGCCATAGAAGAACAGGGTGGAGTAGCCGTGGCGGCCGACGGTGGGCAGGAACACGGCGGCGATCACGGTGGAGACGAACTGGTTGATCAGCAGCGCGATGCTCATGCCGTTTGAGCGGATGCGGTTGGGCATCAGTTCGGACAACGCCAGCCAGACGCAGACGCCGGGGCCGACCGCGAAGCTGGCCACGAACAGGCAGATCGCCAGCGCCACTTGCCAGCCGTGCGATGCTGGCGGCACCACGCCCAGCGTGGCCTGTTCGATGCGCAGCGGGGCACCTTGTGCCGCCGCCGGATCGGCAAACGGATTGAGGTGCAACTGACGGAAGAACGCGCCAATCACGCTGTCCTGCTGCACCGTCGCATCACGCGAGACGGCCAGCGTGGGCAGGGCCGGATCGTCGCTGCGCAGCGCCTGCACATTGGTGAACGGGCCATAGGCATAGGCCACCGTCAGTTGCGCCGGACCGCCAGCGCCGGGGCCTGCACCGGCTCCGCCCAGCGCTTGCAAGGTGGCCGCGTCGGCGCGCAATGTCAAACCATCGGCCGCCACCATCGCCTGCACCTGCGCGGTGACATCGCGCTGCGTGCCTTCGGCGCTGCGGAACAGCAAACCGGCCGCCAGCAGCGCAATCACGATGCCGCCGCTGCCCAGCATCAGCAGGAATTTGCGGCCGCGCGTATCGACCAGGGCGACGGCGGCCACCGTCATCACGGCATTGAGCACTTTCAGTCCGACGTCCGCCATATTGGCGGTGGCGCCCGGCAGCCCGGCCTGGTTCAGGATCGTGACGACATAAGCCAGGATGGAGTTGATGCCGGTCGCCTGCGTCAGTGCCAGGATCAGGCACGCCAACAGGAACGGCAACACATAGCGCCGGCTCAGCAGCGGATCGCTGGCGCGCGCTGCTCCCGCGTTGGCATGCGCCTGTGCCAGGCCGGCGCCGATGTCGCGCATTTCGGCCTCGGTTTCGACCTCGCTGCGGGTGCGCAGCAGCGCGGCGCGGGCCTGTGCGATGCGGCCCCGGCGCGCCAGCCAGCGTGGCGACTCGGCCAGCAGCAGGCTGCCCACGGTAAACACCACACCGGGCGCGAGGCACATCCAGAAGATGCGGCGCCATGCGTTGTCTTTGGCATCGAACAGCACTGCGGCGCGGGCCGATTCCGGCAGCGCCTTGGCCGCTTCGACGGCCGCTTCCACGCCTTGCGCCTCGACATAGCCGATCACGGCGGCGGCCACCAGGCCTATCGTCAACAGCAGCTGGAACAGCGCGGCACCACGGCCACGCTGGCGCGCATGCAGGCATTCGGCCAGGTACAAAGGCACCACCACGCCGATCAGGCCACCCGACACGCCCTGCAGCAGGCGTCCCAGCAGCAACGCGGTGTAGCCATCGGACAGCGCGATCAGCGGAATGCTGGCGGTAAACAGCCCCCCGGCCAGCACCATGGCCCAGCGGCGGCCAATCGCGTCGGCCAGCGCACCGGCAAACAGCGACGACAGCACGGAGCCCAGCAGCACGGCCGCCACGATAAACGACAGTTGCTGGGCGCTCAGTTGCCACGCCTGCGATGCCGTCGATTCCAGGTAAGGCAGGGCGCCGGCGATGATGCCGACGTCGATGCCATATAACAGGCCGCCCATGCCGGCAATGAACAACATGTAGCGCATGGCCCAGACGCGCGATGGCGGCGGGGCGGTGGAGGTGGCTGGGTGCAGTGGTGCGGATTGCATGGGATCTCCAGATTGTATTTTATTATTTAAATGATAACTATGCGGACAAGCAGGCGCGCTGGTGGCGCATGCATGGCGGCTTCCGCTGTGCGCCAACCTCCCTACGGCGTTGGCGTGACGGGTTCCGTTAAATCGATGGCCTCACCCTCGACGTAGACCGCGACGGGCCGCAAGTCCCGGTCCAGCACCACGATGTCGGCCCAGGCGCCCGGCTGCAGACGGCCGCGTTCGGTTTCGGCCAGGTAGTCGGCCGGATAGCGCGACAGGCGGTTCGAGGCGTCGGCCAGGTCCAGTCCCAGGCCGACAAAATTGCGCAGCGCCTGGTCCATCGTCAGCACGCTGCCGGCCAGCGAACCGGTCGCCAGCCGCACGCAGCCCTGGCATTTGAAGACCCGTTGCGTGCCCAGCGCATATTCGCCGTCCGGCATGCCGGTGGCGGCGGTGGCGTCGGTCACGCCATACAGGCGCGGAATCGCGCGCAGGGCGGCGCGTATCGCGCCCGGCTGCACGTGCTGCAGGTCGGGGATGATTTCGGCATATTCCGCATGGGCCAGCGCGGCGGCGGCCATGCCGGGATCATGGTGGCCGGAGCCGGTCATGCCGTTATATAAATGGGTGAAACCGGCCGCGCCCGCGTTCAGCGCGGCCACGCCGTCATCGTAAGTGCCGGCGCTATGGCCGATCTGGACCCGGATGCCCATGCCGCGCAGGGCAGGGATCAACTCAAGGTGGCCCGGTACCTCGGGCGCCATGGTCAGCACGCGGATCGGCGCGATCGCATGCAGCGCCTCGACCTGCGCCAGGCTGGCCACCATCACGTCCGGCGGCTGCGCGCCGAGGCGGTGGATATTGAGGAACGGGCCTTCCAGGTGAACCCCCAGCATGCGCGCGCCGCCTGCCGGGCGTGACGCGATGACACCGGCCAGGCCCTCTAGCGCGCGCCGGATCGCCGGTTCGCGCGCCGTCAGCGTGGTGCCCAGCAGGGCGGTGGTGCCGTGCCGCGCATGGGTGCGGGCGACGATGGCGCCGGCGTCGCCGCCCTGCATGATGTCGGTGCCGGCCGCGCCATGCACGTGCAAGTCGATAAAGCCGGGCAGGATGGTCAGTGTGCCATCGGCGCCGGCAGTATGGCGAGCATCATGGCCGATGGCGTGGATGCGCTGGTCAAAGGCCATGGTGCCATGGATCCAGCCGGAGGGAGTCAGGATGTTGCCGCTTATCTGGTTCAACACAGGGCGCTATTCCGCAATAAGTAATTCGATGCCCAGCCGTTGCAAGCCCTCGCGGTATTCGGGGCTGATGGCGGCATCGGTGATGACGGTATGGACGCGGTCCAGCTGCACAATGCGGTGCAGGCTGACGCGGCCGAACTTGGAAGCGTCGGTCAGGACGATGACCTTGCGCGAACGCTCGACCATCTTGTGGTTCAGGCTGGCCTCGGCTTCATGGTGGGTGGTGACGCCGAATTGCAGGTCGAAGCCGTCGACGCCGAGGAACAGCTTGTCGAAGCTGTAGGCCTGCAGGCAGGATTCGGCCTGGCTACCCTGGATCGACAGCGATTTCTTGTGCAGCAGGCCGCCGGTCAGGATCAGGTCCACGCCCGGCGCGTCCTGCAATTCCCACGCGATATTTAGACCATTGGTGGCGATCGTCACGCCGTCGGCGTCGCGCAGCTGGCGCGCCAGCGAAATGGTGGTGGTGCCGGAATCGATAATGATGTTATCGCCAGGTTGCACCAGACTGGCCGCCACCGCGCCAATGCGTTCCTTCTGCTCATGGTTGATGGCGTCCTTCTGGCGGATGCTGTGTTCCGGCGGCGGCGTGCGCGCCAGCAGCGCGCCGCCGTGGCTGCGCGTGACCAGCCCTTGCGACTCGAGCGCCGACAGGTCGCTGCGGATCGTCACGGCGGAGACGCCGAACTGCTGCACCATGTCGGTGACTTGCACCGAACCCTGGCGGGCCAGGAGTTGCAGGATCGTTTCGCGGCGTTGGCTGGTATTGCGCATGGTCGGGCTCTATGGGCGTGGGCTGGAAAAACGGCAGCTTACCAGATTGCCGCCGTGGCGCCAGCGCCAGCCGCGATCCCGCTGTCCAGGGCCGCCATCGCGGCGATGGCGGCGGCCTGGTTGCGGTTGCAGGCGCGCGCATATTGCGCCAGCACCCGGCCCACTTTGTGTTCCAGCAGACTGGCCGGACGGTTTTCCAGTTGCCCCTGCAGCACTTCCAGATACTGTTCCGGCAAGTGCTGCGACAGCAGCGGCAGTGGAATCGCGAGGTCGCTCAGATTGTCCATCAGGCGCGCCACCGCTTGCACCACGTCCGGCTCGCCCCAGTAATAGCGGCAGCGGTCCGACAGCGCATAGCGGCGCAGCAAGCGCTGCTCGGCGCCGCTGCCGTGGTAATGCTTGCGCCAGTGTTGCGGCTTGTCGAGCATGGTGTCTTCCAGCGTGCGCATCAGGTTCGAGCATTGCGCCTTGGGCACCAGTTCACTTTCGATCTGTTCCAGCGCATAGTAGCCCTCGCGCAGCGCGAAGGTGGCGGCGGGACCGACTTTCAGGATCGCGAAATGGTCGCGCACCATCTGGTGCAGCGCGCTTTCGCGCTGGTAGTCGGTGGAGTGGGCTTCGAACACCAGGCCCGGTTGCCCGGCCACGAAGTCCGACAGGCTGGCCGCCTGCGCCGCATCGTAATGCTGGATCGCGCTGTGGTCGAAATCCACGCCCGGCTGCACCACCATGGCAATCACGCGGCGCCAGGCGTCGTGCAATTGGCCGTCAAAAAAGGCGCGGCGGTGCACGTCCAGCGTGGCGCGCGCGGCGGTGGGGGCGGTGACCGCCAGCGCCTGCGCCAGCGACGCTTCGCCACCCGGCACCGGCACCTCGGTGCCGATCACATACACCGGCGGCGGCAAGCCCGCGCCGGCGGCCGCCAGCTCGGCCACCGCGCACAGCCGGGCCGAACGCGCCGCCACGGTTTCATCGGGCAACTGCGCCGGATCGTCGGCGCAGCGCATGCTGCAATCGAGGTGGATTTTGTGGAAACCGGCCGCCGCATAGGCGGCGATCAGGGTTTCCGCATGAGCCATCGCGGTGGCGGCGTCCAGATGCTGCCACGCGTTCGGTCCCAGGTGGTCGCCGCCCAGCACCAGTTGCCCGGCGGGGAATCCCAATTCGTGCGCCAGGGCGTGCACATAGTCGCGGAATTGCGGCGGCGTCATGCCGGTATAGCCGCCAAACTGGTCGACCTGGTTGGAGGTGGCTTCCACCAGCAACACGGTGCCATAAGCCTGCGCGGTGCGGATGGCGGCGCGCAGCACCACCGGGTGGCTGCAACACACGCTGTACAGGCCCACGGCCTCACCGCGGCGGTGCGCCTTGACGATTTGCTGGACGGGAGACAGGGTTTCGGTCTGGGTCATGGATCGGACTATCGATTTAAAAGATGGAAGTCATGGTTTGCTGGCGCGCCAGCAGCGCCGCGCCGCGCGCACCGCCGGCGTCGCCAAAGCGGGGCGGCAGGATCGGTGGCACTTGCACGCCACGGAACAGGTGGCGCCGCACGGCGCCCGGTAAATCGCGGTACAGGTGCGGCAGGTTCGACAGGCCGCCGCCCAGCACGATCGCGTGCGGGTCGTAACTGAGGATCAGGCCGGCCAGCGCATGGCCCAGCAAATCAAGGTGTACCGTTTCGGTATGCACCGCGACCTCGGAGGCTGTCGCGCCATGGGCGCGCGCCGCGATGGCCAGTGGCTCCGCGCCGTCGCCGCCGAAATGCGCGTGCAGGCGGCTCATGCCGGGACCGGACACATAGCGTTCCAGGCAGCCTTGTTTACCGCACGGGCAGTCGATCATCGGCAAGCCATGGCGCGCCAGCAGTGGCGCTGGAATACTCCAGTGGCCCCATTCGCCGGCGATGCCGTTCAAGCCGCGCTGCAGGCGGCCTTCGACGCAATAGCCGCCGCCGGCGCCGGTGCCGAGGATGACGCCGAACATGGTGGGCAAGCCGTCGGCCGCGCCGCCCTGCGCCTCGGACAAAGCAAAGCACTGGCAATCATTGCCGATCGCGACCGGGCGCTGCAGCGCATCCTGCAGCGCGTGCGCCACCAGCCGGCCGTTCAGCGCGGGTACGTTGGAGCTGACCTGGCGCCCGCTGGCGCTATCGATAATGCCCGGCAGGCCGACCCCGACGGCGGCCCGCAATGGCTTGTCCTTGCCCAGCGCCGCATCGGCGCGCGCCACCAGGGCCGTCATCGCGGCCATGAATTCGGTGAAATCGTGACCTGGCGTGGCGATGCGTTCGCGGTGCCGCTCCTGCAATTGCGCACCCTGTTCGGCATAGGTCACCAGCTCGATCTTGGTGCCGCCGATATCGATGCCGTGCCAGGCGCGGGGCATGTGCTCATGCATAAATGGTGACTCCCTGCACCACACGGTTGACGGTGCCGCCGGCGAACGGGTTGTCGGGGCGCAGTCCCAACAGCGCCGACTGGTGCAGCGCATATTGCTGTGCCATCAGCAGCCACAGGGGCGCCAGCCAGGCATCGGTCAAGCCCGCATTGCCACTGTCGGCGGCGGGCAAGCCGATATCGGCGTCCCAACCCACCGTCAGGCAGTGCGTGGCGATACCGTCGCGGCGCAGTTCCGCCAGCAAGTCGGCGTCATAGCGGCGCGCCAGTGCTTTCGCGCTGTGGAACAGCACCACCAGCGTGGCGCCGTTGACGGCCGCTTTCGGGCCGTGGCGGAAGCCCAGCGGAGTGTTGGCCATCGCCTGCACCTGGCCGGCCGTCAGTTCCAGGATTTTCAGCGCGGCTTCCTTGGCCAGCGCTTCCAGCGGTCCCGCGCCCAGATACACGACGCGCTCGACGCGCTGTGCTGCCAGTTCCGCCACCGGCGTGCTCCATGCGGCCAGGCCCTGTTCGGCCAGCGCCGCCAGTTGATGCACCTGTTCAATCGATGCCGCCGCCGGCTGCGGCGACAGCGCGCACAGCGTGGCCAGCACCATCGAGGTAAAACTGCTGGTCATGGCAAAGCCACGGTCGCAACTGGCGGCCGGCATCAGCAGTGTGCAGACCTGGGCGTCGTCATTCGCCTGGCGCGCCAGCGCGCCGTCGGCATTGCAGGTGACATGCAGGAAGCGGGCGCCCGGCACGGTAGTGCGCAGCAATTCCACCGCCGCCACGCTTTCCGGGCTGTCGCCGCTGCGCGCAAACGACACCAGCAAGGTCGGCGAGGCCGGGTCCAGGTATAGCTCCGCATGCGTCAGCAAGCTGGTGGTCGGCACGGCGCGCACGCGGGCCGGCCAGGCGGCATCGAGGGTGTCGGCAATGATTTCACCGGCATAGGCGGAACTGCCGGCGCCCGTCAGGATCACGCGCTGGGCCGGATTGCGCAGGCAATCGCCAAGGAAGGCCGCCACGCGCGGCAGCTCCGTCTCCAGGCTGGCCGCCAGCGCGCGCCAGACCGCCGGTTGCTGGGCGATTTCCTCGGCGGTGGACAGGCCACCGATGGCGGACCAGCTTTGCCGGTCGCGTTGCAGAAGTTGTGTCATCGAAAGAAAGTAAAAGTGGCGATTGGATGAAAGCATAAGGTTCTGCTTTTCAAAAGTCAATAACGAAAGCAAAACGAAAGATAAGACAGTCATTTCTTTTGCTTGAAATGCCGCGCAAGA
>JAIENA010000372.1 GCA_019751755.1 Burkholderiaceae bacterium
GGCACCACGTCGCGCTTCCAGATGCTGTTGCCGGCCATGAAGATCCGCGATTTCAACTTCACGTCGCTGTCGGACGCCGTGTAATTCCGGGCGGGCCGACTGGCCCGCCATCGCCATGGCCACCTACGACTTTTACTTCACGCGTTTAACCTACGAATCCGGTGACTGGGATGTGGATATCCGCATGCCCAGCAACATCCTCAATTCGCTGGTGGAATACACGACCCTGCGCGTCGACCCGGTCGAGCGCATTGTCGCGCTGTCGGACCCGAAGATGCTGGAAGCGCCGTTCTGTTATCTGGCGGGGCACAAGCTGGTGCAATTCACGCCCGCCGAGCGCAAGAACTTCGAGCGTTACGTGAAGGGCGGCGGCTTTGTTTTTATCGATGACTGCAACCACGATATCGACGGCTTGTTCGCGAAATCGCTGGAAGCGGAACTGGCCAAAATCTTTGGGCCGAAGGCGCTGCACAAGATTCCCAACAACCATCCGCTGTATTCGTGCTTCTTCAAGTTCGACGGCCCGCCCAATACCAGCGTCGAGTTGAACGGCTGGGGCGATGATCTCGTGCACGACTATTTAAAAGCCATCGAGTTTGGCGGCAGGGTGCGGGTTTTGTACAGCAACAAGGATTACGGTTGCGAGTGGGATTACGACTTCCGCAACAAGCGCTGGCTGGCGGTGGACAACACGCGCTTTGCCATTAACATTATTCAGTACGCATTGGGTGCATAGGGTGCATGAGCATGTGGAATGAAAACGAAATCAGCGCGCTGTGCGCCAAGGTCGCCGCGCTGCAAGCGAGCATGGGCAAGGTCATCATCGGCCAGCAGAATGTCATCGACTCGCTGATCATTTGCCTGCTGGGCGGCGGCCACGCACTGGTCGAAGGCGTGCCGGGGCTGGGCAAGACCTTGCTGGTGAAATCGCTGTCGCAGGCGACGGCCATGCAATTCAACCGGGTGCAATTCACGCCGGACCTGATGCCGTCCGATATCGTCGGCACCGAAATCCTGGAAGAAGACCATGCCACCGGCAAGCGTGAATTCCGCTTCCAGAAGGGGCCCGTGTTTACGCAAGTGCTGCTGGCCGATGAAATCAACCGGGCCCCGCCCAAGACCCAGTCGGCGCTGCTGGAAGCGATGCAGGAACGCTCGGTGACGTTCGCCGGCCAGACCCATAAATTGCCGCGCCCGTTCTTTGTGCTGGCCACGCAAAACCCGATCGAACAAGCCGGCACCTATCCGTTGCCGGAAGCGCAGTTGGACCGCTTCCTGTTGCGCATCGATGTCGGTTATCCGACGGAAAGCGAAGAAGTCGCGATGGTGTCCGCCACCACCCACGCCGGGCTGGCCGACGCCGACGCCGTGATGGATGTCGAGACCTTGCTGCGCCTGCAGCAACTGGTGCGCGATATCGAGATCGGCGAACACTTGCTGGTGTATGCGACGCGCCTGGTGCGCGCCACCCGTCCCGGCGAAACGCAGGTCGACGCGGTGCGCAAGCATGTGGGCTGGGGCGCAGGTCCGCGCGCCGGACAGGCGCTGGTGCTGGCCGCCAAGGCCCGGGCGCTGATGCACAACCGTCTGGCGGTGACGCGCGACGATATCACCGCCATGCTGTTGCCGGTGCTGGCGCACCGCGTGCTGCGCAATTTCGAAGCGGAAGCGGATGGCATTGCGATTGCCGACATCCTGGCCGCCCTGCGCGACGCGATCCGTCCGGATTAACGCGGGGACCGCCACCGATGTTGCAAACCCCTGCGCTGCTGGCCCATGCCGGCAAGCTGGACCTCGTCATCCGCCATGTGCTGGCCGGCCTTGGCCACGGTATCCATGCGGGCCGCGAACGGGGCGCCGGCGTCGAGTTTTCCGAATACCGCGCGTATGCGCCGGGCGACGAGTGGCGCCGCGTTGACTGGAAATTGCTGGCCCGCGCCGACCGTTACTATGTGCGCGAAGCGGAGCGCGACAGCCACGTCGCGGTGTGGCTGTGGCTGGACGCCACGGCGTCGATGGCGGAGCCCAGCCGTGAAGTGACGGGCCTGGACAAACTGTGGTTTGCCCGCACCATGCTGGCGTGCGTGGCGGCCATTGCGCAGCGCCAGGGCGACGCCTTTGGCTTGGTGGTGTGTACCGACGGCCGCACCGAATTCACCCCGGCTTCGCGCGGCCCGCGCCAATTGCAGCGCGTGCTGGCGGCGTTGAAGGCGGCGCAGCCGAAGGGCGTGCTGCCGGACGCCGAGACGCTGAAAAAGTGTTTGCATTTTGCCCGTGCGCCGAGCGTGGTGCTGGCCGCCACCGATGCGCTGGACTGGCCATCGCCGCTGTCCGAAGCGCTGCTGCGGCTGCGCCATATGCGGCATGACGTGCGCCTGCTGGCGCTGCGCACGCGGGCCGAAGTCAACGCGAATTTCAAAGCAGGGTTGGCGTACCGCGACCCTGAAGCCGATCCATCCGGTGGTGAGCGCTTGCACCGGTTGCAAGGCGCTGACCGTGACGCCTATCGCACCGCGCTGGGCGCGCATTTCGATGCGGTGCACGGCGATTGCCGCCGCCATGACATTCCATACTTGAGCGCCGTGATTGAAGACCCGTTGCAAGACGCCTTGCGCGGCTGGCTGAAGCTGGCGACGCGGAGGCCGGCATGATGGGCGCGCAGCCCTTATGGTGGTTGGCGCTGCCGGTGTTGCTGCTGCCGCTCTGGTGGCACCGGCAAAAACGTCGTCGCACCGAGGCCGAGCCGCTGGCCACGGCCCGTTTTCTACCCTCGGCGCCGCCGCAGCACCGGCGCATCTGGCGTTGGGACGAAGTGCCGTTGCTGCTGCTGCGCTGCCTGCTGCTGCTGGCGCTGATCGCGTGGCTGGCGGCGGTGGCGCTGCCATGGCGCGGAGACACCGTATTCGTTGGCCCCGATGTGCCGGCCGCATGGGCCGACCAGCAGGCGGCGCAAGCGGGCATGGCGGGCGCGCAGCGGATGGCGTTGCCGTTGACGGAACCCGCCAATGCGGTGCTGCCATGGCTGCAATCGCATGAACACGCGTGGCGCAAGGATGCCAAATTGCTGGTGCTGGCGCAGCAGGTGGCGCTGCCGGCGCAGTTGCCGAAGCTGGCGCATGCGGTGGAGATCCGGATCGCGCCGGCCGCCACTGCCGTTCCCGAGCAAGCGGGGGCCGCCTCGGTGGCGCAGGCTGGCAATGGCATGCACGATCCGGCAGCGCCGGTGACGCGTCCCACCGCACTCCCCACCGCACCACCCACCGCACTCCCGATTGCGCTGGTGGCGCCGCCTGAACGCAAGGCGGCCTGGCATGCCCTGTTTGCCGCTTTCGATGCGGCTGGTAACGGCGCGGTGCGCCATGTCGTGACGGAATTCGATGGCACCCAGGCGCCATCGCAAGCACCGCCGCGGGCCGCGCTGATCGTATGGGACCGCGCCGCGCCGCCGCCACCCGGTTGGCAGGCGCCGTTATGGTGGCTGCCCACGGCCACGCTGCCGCTGGTGGCCGGTGTCGACCCTGCAGCGGTGCAGGCGCTGCGGGTGGACGGCCTGGCCTTGCAGGTGGCCGACAGTGCGCGTGGCCGGCTGTGGGCATCCGACGCGTGGCCGCCGCAGGATGCGGACGGTGCCCGCACCTTGTATGAAACCTGGCACGCCTTGCACTTCGCGCCGGACGCGTGGCCGCTGGCGGCGCAAGTGCTGCCGCCGCAGCGCACCTCGGCGCTGGCCATGCCGGACACACGTCCCGATGCCTGGCTGGCCTATGCGCTGCTGTTCCTGTTTATGTTTGAACGCCTGGTGACCCATGTCCGCCGCCGCTGACGCCACTGATTATTCGTCCGCCATTCGCCGTCAACTGTGGCGCGCGCTGCTGCTGCGCCGCGCGCCGTTGTGGGGAGTGGCGTTGCTACCGGTGCTGGTGGTCCTGACGGCAGGCCTGCGCGTCGCCGCGCCGTTGCCGGGCGTGGCCCTGCTGGTGGTGTGGCTGGCGTGGCTGGTGTGGGATCGCCAGGCGCTGCGGCGCCGCATGCAGGCGCAATGGACACACTGGCTCGACGCCGCCATCCCGGTGCTGGAAGACAGCAGCGCCTTGCTGGCGCAAGCACCGGCGTCGCCGATCGCGCAATTGCAGCGCAAGCGGCTCGAAGCGCGCATCCACGGCGCATTGCAGGCGGACGACTACCGCGCCATCGCCGCGCTGCGCACCGGCTTCCGCTGGCTGCCCGTGCTCGCCAGCGTGCTGTTGTCCGGCGCAGCCTGGGCCTGGCAGCAGCAGGGTGTGGCGGCTGCGCCGGTGGCGCCGGTCGCCGCCGCATTGCCACCGGCGCAGCCGGGCGAGTTGCTGCTGAAAGTCACGCCGCCACCGTACACCAAAGTCGCGCCGTTTGACACGCAGGCGCGCGATATCCAGGTGCCGCAGTACAGTGATGTGCGCTGGTGCTTCCGGCGCGCCGGCGAACCCGCATCGGCGGTGGAGCTGGGCGACGGCAAGGTGCTGGCGGTCGGCGCGCAATGTGCGCAATGGCAAGCCGATGAATCGCTGTTCTGGCGTGCGCGCCACTTGCCGAAGCAACGCTACAACATCCGCGTGACGCCGGACCAGCCGCCGCAAGTGGCCATCGTCGCGCCGGTGGAAACCGTGCACGTGCTGGCGCCGGGCGCGCAGGCGGTGCAACTGGCCGTCTCCGCCAAGGACGACTACGGCATCGTGCGCGCCACATTGCACTTGACGCTGGCGCGCGGCAGCGGCGAGAACATCCGTTTTTCGGACAAGGAAGTGCCGCTGCCGGCATCGACCGACCCGCGCGTGCGCAGCTGGAGCAAGCAGTGGGCGCTGGCCGAACTGGGCATGGAGCCGGGCGATGAACTGTATTACTTTATCCGCGCCACCGACAACGCGCCGGAACACCCACACACCGTGCAATCGCCGACCTATACGCTGCGCCTGCCGGGACCGCAATCGGAAAGCCTGGAGTCGTCGGCGTTGCCGTCGCTGGTGAAACCGGAGACCTTGCGCAGCCAGCGCCAGATCATTATCGATACCGAGCAATTGGTGGCGGAGATGCCGAAACTGAGCCCGCAGGCGCTGCGCAGCCGCAGCGAAGCGATCGCCATGGATCAGTCCCGCCTGCGGCTGCGCTATGGCCAGTTCCTGGGCGAGGAGTCGTCGCTGTTTGGCGACGACGAGCACGATGAACATGGTCCCGATGACGGCCATGGCCATGGCGGTGAGGGCGGCGCGGCCCCGGCCGAGCCGGGCGCGTTCGGCAAGATGGACAACGTGCTGGCGCAATTCGGCCACGTGCACGATGAATCGGAAGCGGCGACGATTTTCGATCCGGTCACCAAGGAAGTGCTGCGCCGCGCCTTGAAGGCGATGTGGGACGCGGAAAAGGCCTTGCGCGCGATAACGCCAACACCGGCGCTGGCGCCGGAGTACAAGGCGCTGGCAGCCATCAAGGAATTGCAGCAGGCCGAACGCGTCTACCTGCACCGCACCGCCTTCGTGCCGCCCGCCATCAAGGAAGAAAAACGCATGACAGGCGATATCGTCGGGGCCCAGAGCACAAAACGGGCGCAGGGCGAAGCGGCGGGCGGTGCGCCGAAGGACGTGCGTGAACTGGTGCAGGCGTTGGGCGCTGATGGCGCGCTGCCGGCGCTGTGGAGCAAGACCGCGCGCGACGTGATTGCCGCGCGCATGGCTTCGGATGACGACCGGCTGGCCGCGCAGCGCGCGGTGCAGGATGTGCAGGATGGCTGCGTCGAATGCCGTGGCGTGTTGCGCGCTTGGCTGCGCGGCACCTTGGCCGACCTGCCGGCCGTGCTGCAGGCACGGCCGCAGGCCGACAGCCCATTCCGCCAGGCGTGGCGCGGCAAGGAGACGCGATGAACGCGATATCGTTACAAGGGATACAGTGGACATGGAGTTGGCTGGGCGCCGCCGTCCTGCTGGCGGGGCTGTGCAGCGCGGCGCTGTATGGCCGCAAGCGGCGCTGGCTCGACGCCTGCTTGGTGTTGACGGCGGCCGTGGCGCTGGCGGCGTTATTGTCGGAACCGGCGCGCCCCGCGCGCGCCGCCGATGAACTGGCGATTGCCTCCGACACGCCCGGTGATGCGCTGGCGCGCGCCTTGCTGGCGGTGCCGGACGCCGGGGCGCTGGCCCTGTCCGGGCATGGTTTGACGCAGGCGCAATGGCAGGATCTGCCGGCGCGCCCGTTGCGCTGGGAGGTGCCGAAAGGCGATGTGCTGGCGCTCGACTTTGCCCGCACGGTGCCGCTGGGCCGCGCCTTTACGCTGACCGTGCACCGGTCGCAGCCGGCACCCGGATGGCGTTTGCAGTTGGTGGCGGAAAATGGGCAGGTGCTGGCGCAGGCCAGCGCCGGTGCGGCGCAGGAGGGAGGGCAAGCGCCGATGCCGCAGAAGGCCGGAACCGTGGCGTCGGCGCTGTCGTCGGCCAGTGCGCCGCCGGTAGCCGTGGCCATGGCGGCGCAGCTGTCCGTGACCTGGCTGCCGCCGCTGGCGGAACGATTGGTGTTGCGGGCCCGCCTGCTCGAGCGCAACGGCAAGGTCGTGGCCGAAGGGCCGGTGCCGCTGCTGGTCACCGAGCCGGTGCCGCTGCAAGTGATCGGCCGCTTTGGCGCGCCGTCGTTCGATACGCGCGTGCTCAATGAATTGCTGACCGCCAGCGGCGCCATGCTCGACTGGCAAACCACGTTGGGTAAAGGCCTGTCGCGCACGGAAGCGGCGTCGGCGGCGCTGGCGCGGCCGCATGCGCAGTTCATCGACGCCGCCTGGTTTGAAGCCGCGCCGGCGCCCGCGCGGGCCACGCTGCTGGGGCAGGTGGCGCAAGGCTTGCCGCTGGTGGTCCTGGGCGGCAATGCCGGGCAGGCGGCGCTGTGGCAGCGCGAACTGGGATTGCCGCTGGCGCCGCAGTCGGCCACCACGGAAAAAGAAGACGCCCGCGTCTTTGGCGCCGGCGCACAGCAATTTTCCTTGCCGCCGGCCGGCTTGAATCCGGCCGCGCAGGCCGCTGCCGCGTGGCGGGTGCTGGCCGCCGACAGCCATGGCAAGCCGTGGCTGTGGCAGCGCAACTGGCAGCAGGGCCGCATTGTGTGGGTCGGTGTGGCGGACTGGCACCGTCATGCGATCACAGCGCCCGCCGTGCTGGGCGCCTGGTGGCAAACGCTGATTGATGCGGCCGTTAATGATAGTGCGGGTGGCGCGCGGCAAGTCGTGTGGGAGCAGCCGGACCCGATGCCGGTGGCGGGCCTGCGCACGCAGGTGTGTACACAGGGCGTGGCGCCGGCCGCGCCACTCGGCATCGACGGCTTGCCCGCGCTGGCTTGGCAGCGGCGGGCCGACCGTGCCGAAGGCGTGTGCGCCGCGTGGATCCCGGCGCGCGCCGGTTGGCACGCGTTAGCGAGCGGCACGGCGCGGCATGCGCTGTATGTCTATGGTGAACGCGACTGGCCCCAGTGGCGCCAGGGCTTGCGGCAGCAGGCGACCCGCCTGTATGCGGCCAGGACGGCTGTGGCCAGCACGGAGGCGGCCAGCACTGAAGCCGGGCCGGCCGGCGCCCGGCCTGCCACGCCATTGCCGGCCTGGCCATTGGCGCTGGCCTTTGCCGCCGCCATGCTGGCGCTCTGGTACCGCGATCGTCAAAGTGTTTGACAGCGGCGCGGTACCGGCATATAGTTAGGATAACTAACTAATTGCCTTGCATGAATCCGTTCGATACCATCAGCGCGCCGATAGAGCAGACCATCGCCACCGGCCTGGCGCGACTCGCCACCGTGATGCGCAGCCAGGCGTGGGCGCGGGCCTTTGCCGAAGGGATTACGCCGACCCAGTCGGACATCCTGACCTTGCTCAGCACGCGGCAGGAAGCGTTGCGGCTGTCCGTGATTGCCGAGCAGTTGGCCATCACGCCGGCCACCGCCAGCGAGGCGGTCAGCACGCTGGTGGCGAAAGGCCTGGTCGACAAGGGCCGGGCTTCGGATGACCGGCGTGCGGTGGCGCTGTCGCTGTCGCTGCGGGGCAGGGAATTGGCGGCGGCGGGCGGCGACAGCGGCGGCTTGCTGGCGATGAGTTTGCTGGCCTTGACGCCGGACGAGCAAAGTACGCTGCTGGCGCTGATCGTCAAGCTGATCCGCAACATGCAGGAGCGCGGCGAGATTTCCACTGCGCGCATGTGTGTGACGTGCAGTTATTACCAGCCGCATGACGATCCGCAATGGCCGCATTATTGCAACCTGGTGGGGGCGCCGTTTGCGGACCGGCATTTGCGGCTCGATTGTCCGGAGCACGTGGCGCGGATACAAAAAGTGGTGCCGATCCGGAAGGTGGGCTGACGCGCATCGCGTGGCCCGGCGCAGGGCAATACCGCGCCATTTTTTTTACCCTATATAGTTAGGAGTCCTAATTTATGTTTAACAGAAACCACCTTACTGTCACCGTGCTGTGTGCATGGATGGCGTTGGCATGCCAGCCGGTCGGCGCGCACCCGCTCAGCGCAAAAAAGGGCAATGCCAGGCAGGCCAGCTTCGATATCGTCACGGCGGACATCACGGTCGACGCCACCAAGAACCAGCTGGTGTTTGCCATGTCGGTGGCCGGCACGGCGGGCGCCGTCAAGCCGAAAAAGACCGGAAAATTTGAAGGCAGCAACGTGTTTTCGTACGTGTGGCCGACCAAACTCGACCCGGCCGAAGTGGGCTTTGAGCCGGGCGCCGGCATCCTGGCGCTGGCCGTGACGATCCATCCGGATTTTGACGACACGCCGTTGTTCAACACCAAGGGCGGCGACTGGCACAGCCACTGGGTGGTGCTGACGCCGGATGACGCGTGTGGCAAGGACGCGTTGAAGGTCAAGGATATTCCGCCCGGAACCAAGCCCAAATTGCCGAAAACCTGGCCCGGCGTGCCGCTGCTGATCGATAGCCCCGGTTACGCGCCGCGCTTTGCCGCCCGCACCGTCACGGTGCGGGTGCCGTTCGACGATGTCAGCAATTTCAAGGGTGTCGCGTTCGACGGCGTCACGGCCGGACTGCGCGTCGGCGCCAGCCCTCACCAGCCGCTGCTGTGCGTGGCCAATGTATTCGATGTGGCGTCCGGCGACCTGAGTATGCCGGGCAAAGCCGAGTAAGCGCGCGCCGCGCAGATGTTTTACCCACTGTAGTACCCAATGAAAGGAGTTTCATCATGAAAAGCAAAGCCACTTTCTACCATGCCGGTTGCCCTGTTTGCGTGTCCGCCGAAGCGGCGCTGGTCGCCGCCATCGACACCAGCAAAGTTGACCTGGAAGTCGTCCACTTCGGCAAGGACCGCGACCGCATCGCGGAAGCCGAAAGCCTCGGCGTTCAATCGGTACCGGCGCTGGTGCTCGACGGCGGGGTGTTCCACATCAATTTCGGCGCATCGATGGCGGACGTGAAGGGCGCGTAAGTCCGGCCACCAGCAGCGTTTGACGACCGCGCGTCCGGCCCGCAGCCGCACGCGCGGTTTTTTATTGGTTTTTGTAACGTGACAGGAGGTTGACATGATCGAGGCACCCGCGCTGGAAGTGGCGCAATGGTTTAACACGCCGACGGCACTGGCATTGAGCGGCCTGCGCGGCAAGGTGGTGGTGTTGCATGCGTTTCAAATGCTGTGCCCCGGCTGCGTGCAGCATGGCATCCCGCAAGCCCAGCGCATTGAGGCGCAATTCGAGCGGGACGATGTGGAAGTGATCGGCCTGCATACAGTGTTCGAACACCACGATGTGATGGGCCCGGCCGCGCTGAAAGCGTTTATCCATGAAAACCGGCTGACGTTTCCCATCGCCGTCGACCAGCCGGACGGCGACGGCGGCGTACCGCGCACCATGCGCCGCTACAGCATGCGCGGCACCCCCACGCTGGTGCTGATCGATCGCCAGGGCGCGCTGCGGTTCCAGCAGACCGGCCAGGTCGATGATCTGGCGCTTGGGGCGCTGATCGGCCAGTTGCTGGCGGAAGCACCCCGTTAAGTGCTGTTCCATCGAAATTCTTGTGGATGAGTTTGTAATTTCACACAGATTGTTAAATTGTCGTCCAACTGACTGACACAGTTTTATTAGGACTCCATACTGTTGATGGCATTTCTTATAACGTTGAGATGCCAGCCATTTCATTTAAGACAGAGGGGCGACACATGAAAACGATGACATTAGCGGTATCCGGGCTGTTCGCGGCGGCGGTGGGATTGACGGCATGGCCGGGAGCGGCGCTGGCGGGACACATCCTGTCGGGTGTGAACATGAAGAGCTGTGAACTGTTGCTGATCAATGCGGAAACCGACCAGATGGCCAAGGTGGCGCTGCCGACCGTGTATGGCTGGCAAGCCGCCACCTGCCAGCATACGGCCATCAGCCACGATGAAAAGACGGTCTATATGCTGACCGACGCGGTGCCGCCGTTCACGGCCTCGGTGGTGACGGTGCACCTGAAGCAGATCGACTGGGATGCCGGCACCATCAACGCCAAAGTACTGCAAACGCTGCCGCTGGCGCAGCCCGGCTCGCCGTCGCAATTCAAGAACGTCATGCAGGTTGTGCCGCAGCAGCCGATCATGCCGTGGACCCGTCCCGCCTTCACCCAGACCCACGGCCCGACATTCCTGCCGAACTCGAAGTTCTTTTATGTCACCCATTACACGGATAACCGGGTGCGCGGCTTCAAGATGAAAGGCAACGGCAAATTGCATCCGATTGCCGTGTATGCAGACGGCGATCTGACCCGCCAAACCCATGGCGTGAACTTCAACAATTCAGGTACCCGCGGCCTGGGTGTGGGCTACGACTACGACATGGGGACGGTGCGGGTGTACAAACCCAAGACCAAGACCGGTGAGGTCAAGGTGATCGGCGAGATCAAGCTGGGCACCGAACAGAGGTATGGCGCCATGGCGCACTATGCGGTCTGGTTGACGGACCGCTATGCCTACATCGGCACCATGCAGCAGGGCCCGACCTCGCTGACCAAGCCCGGCCATCAGGTGATCGAACCCAGCATCTGGCTGATCGACGTGCACGAGATGAAGGCGACCCGTGTCATCGGCATGCAGAAAGGTCAGCGGCCCGGTTTGCTGCGTTCACCGTCGGATGTGGCGCTGGCGCACGACAAGCTGTATGTCGCGGAAGAAGATTCGTGGGGCCGCCTGCCCAATGCGCCGGCCACCGATTATGGCCGCGATGGCTATGTGTCGATCTGGGATGTGTCGGATCCGGATACGCCCAAATTCATCAAGCGCCTGGCGCCGGGCCAGGGCTTGCCAGCCGACTTCCGTAACGCCCATACCGCCAGCGCCATCGAAGACGGCGACGCCGTGTATGTGTCGAGTTTTATTTCCAACCACCTGATCAAGATCGACACCGAGACCGACACCGTCACCAAGGTCTACAGCATGGACGACGGCTTGATGATGTACCACGGCGAATTTGCCGCCGGCCGCAACCGCTAAGGAGTGACTGATGAAAAACGTTGTCGCAATCCAGCACATCGCGTTTGAGCACCTGGGATCGCTGGAAGCGGTGTTGGTGGAACAAGGTTATACGGTGCACTACCTGCCGGCCTGGCACGCCAGCCTGGCCGCGCAGGTGCAAGCGATCGACCCCGACCTGCTGGTGGTGCTGGGCGGTCCGGTCGGCGTCTATGAAGAAGAGCGCTATCCCTTCCTGCGGGTGGAAAAGGCGCTGCTGAAGGACCGGCTGGCGGCCGGCAAGGCCACCCTCGGCATTTGCCTGGGCGCGCAACTGATGGCGGCCGCGCTGGGCGCGGACGTGTATGCGTCCGGTGTCAAGGAAATCGGCTGGGCGCCGCTGACCTTGACCGATGCGGGGCAGGATTCGCCGCTGCGTCTGCTGGTCAATGAGCTTGCGGGTGAACGGGTGGCGGTGCTGCACTGGCACGGCGACACCTTCACCTTGCCGGCCGGTGCGGTGCACCTGGCGTCGACCAGCCTGTGCCGCCACCAGGCGTTCGCCTATGGTCCCCGCGCGCTGGGACTGCAGTTTCACCTGGAAGCGCAGGGCGATCAGATGGAACACTGGCTGGTCGGTCACGCGGCGGAAATCGCCGGCGCCGGCGTCGAGTTGGCGGCGCTGCGGCGCGGCGCCGAGCGCCATGGCGCGGTCTTGCAGCAACAGGCGCGCCGCTTCTTTCGTGCATGGCTGGCACAAGCCCTGCCGCATAACCAGGAACGGAGGTGATACTGATGAATACCCAACCAATCGGGCAAGGCGAAAGCGTTGCCGTCATGCTGAAAAAATTGTCGGTGCTGTGGCAGCAGCGCGCGGCAGTCAACCAGGGCCCGCTGCAGTATGCGGACCTGGCGTTCGATCCTGCCAAGCACGATTTCAGCGCGTCGCTGCTGCCATTCCGCAGCCACGACGCGTGGCTTAGCGCACCGGCGGCATTGAAGTCGCGTTGTCTGTCCTATGCCTGGGGCATCTACAACCTGAAAACCATTTATATCGAATGCGATGTCGTCACACCGGCCTGCGAAGACTTGATCAAGGTGGCGCCGGTCAACAGCCGCAATCGTGGCGTGATCCAGGATGTGATGTCGGAAGCGCTGCTCGATGAGGCGCTGCATACCCGCATGTCGCTGCTGGCGTCGAATTACATCTACGCCCAGCGCGGACTGGCGCCGCTGGAATTCACGGCGTTTAACCTGGTGCAGTGGCGGCGCGCCGTGCTGGCCGGCTGCAATGCCGAGTGGGAGCGGCGCCTGACCCGCTTTGCCATGGCCTGCGCCAGCGAAACTCTGATCACCGATTACCTGAAAACCATGGCCGAGGACAGCAGCATCCAGAGCGTATGCCACCGCACCACCAAGACCCACGCGATGGATGAGTGGAGCCACTCGAGCGTGTTCAGCTTCGTCGCCACCGACCTGGTGCACGGCTTGAGCCGGCACGAGCGCAGCTACCTGCGCGCCGTGATCCTGAAAACCGTGGAAATGTTCGCCAACAATGAAATGGGGGCGTGGAGCACGGTGTTTGCGATGCTGAACTTCCCGCACGCGGTCGATATCCTGGCCGATGTCGGACCTGAAAATGAAATCGGCGTGTACACCGGCTCGGTGCAGGCGCTGATCGCGCGCATCGGCCTGGAGGCGGCGCCGGAGCTGGCAGAGCGCCGCGACGCGCTGGCGGGGGTGTCATGAATGCCCGTGTCAGCGTGCGCTGCGACAGTACCGCGCTGGAGGCGGGCAACGTCAAGGTCTTTGCACTGCGCCTGCCTGCCTCGCATGGGCTGTGCCACGACATCGGCCCGGGACGCTATGTCGCGCTCGAATATGCCGACATGGCGGGCGGCATGCAACAACGCATGTATTCGGTGACGCGCAAGCCGGCGCCGGACGTGTTTGAAATTGCCGTGCGCCATACCGGCACCCAGGGTGTCGCCGACCGGCTGCACGCCAGCCTGGAGCAGGGCGCCGCCGTCACGCTGCTCTACACCGGCGGCGACATCACCGTCGATGCCGTGCTGGCGCACCGCCAGGTGCTGATGTGGGCCGGTGGCATCGGCGTGACCTTGCCGATCGCGCTGTTGCGCGAACTGGCGCAACTGGCGCGCGATGGCCGGCCGGTGCCGCGCGTGACCTTATACCTGTGCTGCCCAAGGGTACAGGATGTCTCGTTCCTGCATGAATTGCTGGAGCTCGATTTGACGTGCGACTGGTTCGCGATGCAGGTGTTTATTACGCGCCAGCCGATCGATTCGGATTCGCGCCATTTCCGCGCCGGCCGCCCATCGGATCAGATGCTGGCGGCGCTGCCCTTGCCGGACGCCGTGCTGCTGTGCGGCGGCCACCAGTTTGCGCTGGAGACGCGCTTGCGCGTGCGCGCATGCTTTCCGCATGCGCAATTGCTGATTGAATCGTTCAGTGCGCCGAAGGCGAAAGCGCCGACGCCGTCCAGTGTGCCACTGGCGATGCCGGTTCAGCTGCCGGCCGGTGCGCCAGCGGCGATGCCGCTTGATATACCGCTTGATTTGCCACTGAACGAAGCGCTGAACGCGCCGATCAACATGCCACCGGATCCGCCGACAGCGATGCCGGCGCGCGCGGTGATCGCCATCGCGGGCCAAGCGCTGAGCTGGACCGCCGATCCCGGTAAGAGCTTGCTGGACAACCTGGAGCAGCAAGGGGTGCCGATCCGCAGCCAGTGCCGCTCCGGGATTTGCGGCAGCTGCCGCCTGAGGATCATCTCAGGCGACTGCCGGCGCGAAGCCGATTTTTGCCTGGATGAGCAGGATGTCCGCGACGGCTATGCGCTGGCGTGCTGCACTTATCCCACCGCTGGTGAGTTGACGGTGGCGCTGCAAGCGGGGGGCTTGGCAACGGGCGCCGCGTAGGGCGGATTAGCGTAGCGTAATCCGCCCTACGATACTCGCTGCTCCGTATTACGATTGCTCCAGCCAGCGGCTGATATAGCCGGGCAGGGCGGCGTTGCAATCGGCGTTGCGGAGCGGCTGTTGACGGACCCGGCGCAACGGCAGCTCGCCGGCCCAATGCGGCAGCGACTCATCGCCTTCTTCTTCGTTGGCGCCACCGCTGCGCACCTTGCAGGCCGCCTCATCGAGCGTAATGCGCAGCACCGTGGTGGCGGCCAGTTCGTTGGCGCTGCCGGGCCGCACGTCGGCCTGGCGGCCCGGCACCAGCGATTCCATAAACGCCGCCATGGTGGCCGCCTTGTCGCTCTCCGGCACCGGCGCAAAGCGCCCGTAGATCATCGCCGAGCGGTAATTCATCGAATGGCTGAACGCGGAGCGCGCCATCACCAGCCCGTCGACATGGGTGATCGTCACGCACACATCCTGTTCCATCAAGCGTTTCAGCATGCGGCTGCCGTTCGAGCCGTGGATGTACAGGTGAGGGCCTTCGCGCCAGCACGCGGTCGGGATGCAGTGCGTGCCATGGTCGTCGGTAAACGCGATGTGGCAGATGTACGCATCGTCAATGATGGCGTGCAAGGTCGCACTGTCATAGGCGGCGTTGGTGGCAACGCGGCGAACGCGGGTGCGGGTGGTGGGTGGCGTGTTCATCGGCTCATCTCAAGTTGGTTGAGTGGCAACTATAATAGTCATCTGGCCCTTCCATAAGGTCCAGCAATATGATTTATTTTGGAGCCACAATGGATTACGCCCTGCTGTTTGATGCCTTTGCTGAACGCCATGCCGACCGCGGCTGGCCGCGCCAGCGCCAGTTGCACGAGTGCCTGCGCACCGCGATCCGGGACGGCACGCTGGCCGCCGGCACACGGCTGGCGTCCTCGCGCACGCTGGCGGCGGAGTTGAACGTGGCGCGCAATTCGGTGCTGTATGCGTATGAACAGCTGGCGTGCGAAGGCTATGTGCTGGGCGACCGGCGCGGCACGGTGGTGGCGGCGATTGCCAGCCAGGCCTCGGCCGAGGCGGCGGCGCCACCGGACACCGGCCAGCAGCCATTGCTGTCGCGCCGCGCGCGCAAGCTGCGCCCGGTGTTTGGCGCGGCCGACATGATGGGGCCGTTCGTGGCCGGGGTCCCGGCACTGGACGCTTTTCCGCTGGCGCTGTGGCGGCGCATGCTGGAACGGGCGTGGCGCGCCATCACGCCACGCAAGCTCAATTACAGCGATCCCTGCGGCGAAGCCGAACTGCGCGCCGCCGTGGCCGACTATCTGCGCGCCTCGCGCGGGGTGCTGTGCGACGCGTCGCAAGTGTTGATCACGGATGGCACGCAAAGCTCACTGGACCTGTGCGCGCGGGCCTGCGCCGATGAGGGCGATACGGTGTGGCTGGAAGACCCTGGCTATGCGGGCGCATTGGCCGCGTTTCGCGGCGCAGGCCTGAAAGTGCGCGGCATGGCGCTCGACGACGAAGGGATAGCGCCGCAGCCGGCGGATTGGCGCGATGCGCCGCCGAAGCTGATCTACACCACGCCGTCGCACCAGTATCCGCTCGGGACGGTGATGTCGCTGCCACGCCGACTGGCGCTGATAGGCGAGGCACGCGCGGCCGGGGCGCTGATCATCGAAGACGATTACGACAGTGAATTCCGGCATGACGGCCCGCCGTTGCCGGCCATGCAGGGGCTGGCGCCGGATGCGCCGGTGCTGTACCTGGGCACGTTCAGCAAGACCATGTTCCCGTCGTTGCGCATCGGCTTCATGGTGGTGCCGCCATGGCTGGCGCCGGCGCTGGCGGAGATGTGCGCGCAATCGGCGGCGCGGGGCAGGGTGGCGGAACAGTTGGCGGTGGCGGAATTTTTGCGCAGCGGGCAGTTCGCGCTGCATCTGCGGCGCATGCGGCGGCTGTACCGGCAGCGGCGCGATGCGCTGCAGACGGCCTTGGCCCGCCATCTCGATGGCACGGCGCTGGTGCAAGGGGCATCGGCGGGCATGCACCTGGCGCTGCGCTTCACCGACCCGGCACGCGATGACCATGCGGTGGCGGCGCGCCTGCTCGATGACGGCATCGTGGCGCATCCGTTGTCGCTGCATGCTGTGGGCGAAGCGCCGCGCTGCCGGGGCTTGATGCTGGGGTATGCGCAGGTGCCGGCCGACTCGATGGACAGCCTGGCGGCGAAGTTGGCGGCCAGTTTGGCGGCGGAGGCACTGTGAAAAAACATAGGGCGGATGAGCGGGCGTCGCCCGCGTAATCCGCCCTACATCTACATCTACATCAACCGTTCAGGTAACGATCAGAACGCCGTGTCGAAGCGGACAAACATCGAACGACCATTGATGCCGAACGGGCAGGTTTCCCAGCAGTGCGTGAAGCCCAGTTGCGGGAACGGGGCGCCTTTCACGGTGTCCCACTTGTCCGGATAGGTGTCGAACACGTTGTTGACGCCCACCGACACGCTGGTCTTCTTGCTGAAGCTGTAGCGGCTGGTCAAGTCCAGCAGCCATTTGCCGGACCAGGTTTGCAGCGGCGCGAAGCCTTCACCCGACACTTCGCCATAGTAGTTGGCGCGGGCATTCACGTTCCATGGGCCGGTGGTGTAATCGGCGGCCACCACGTGGTGCTTGCGTGGCTGGCCGTGCTCGATCAGCGTCACTTGCGCCTGGTCGAACAACTGTGCACCGGTCAGGATGTTGGACGTTGAGTGGCGCTTGGTCACTTCGGTCTTGTTGAAGCCCAACTGGCCGGACAGCACCAGGGTGGCGCCGGGCCACTTGGTGGTGTGGTCGGCCACGATGTCCAGGCCACGGGTCTTGGTGTCGACCGCGTTGGTGAAGAACTGTGCCTGGCCCACGCCCAGCGGCGTCAGCACATTGGCGATCGGGCCGCCGCCGGCTTCCGGTGCGATGTTGCTGGAGAAGACGATGCGATCCTTGATCTTGATCTGGTAGACGTCCGCCGTCAGCGACATGTTCGAGGCCGGACGCAGCACCAGGCCCAGGCTGGCGTTACGCGAGGTTTCTTCCTTCAGCGGTGCAATGCCCAGCGCGCGGGTCACGGCGCTGCCCTGGCGTGCCGTCAGCGTCTCGGTCAGTTGGCCGGCCGCGTTCAGGTTGGTCGACACGGAGCTGTAGAACTCTTGCTGCACGCCCGGGGCGCGGAAGCCGGTCGAGGCGGACGCGCGCACGCCCACTTGTTTCGACGGGTCCCAGCGCGCGCTGATCTTGCCGGTGACGGTGCTGCCGAAGTCCGAATAGTCTTCGTAGCGCACGGCGCCGGCCAGCAGCAATTCTTGCACCGGACGGTGTTCCGCGTCGAGGTACAGGGCGATGTTGTGGCGGCCCGAATCGACGGCGGTGGCCGGGGTATAGCCGGGGAAGCCCTGGGTGCCGGACGCCGCGATGCCGCCGGCCTGGTCCTTGATGACGATCTTCGGATTGTTGGTGCGGCCGTATTGGTACGAGACCGGGTCGCCAGCGACGATTTCATAGTTGTCGCGGCGCCATTCGAAGCCGGACGCCAGGAAGATCTCGGTGCCGCCCAGTTTCACCGGGCCCTTGATGTCGGCGTTGAGCGTGGTCTGGTTGAACTTCAGCTTGCCGGTGTCGGCCGACAGCGGCGATTCCGCATAGATGCCGCCGCCTGGTTTCGGTTCGTACCAGTACGAGACGTTGATGGTTTGTTTTTCGTGGAACGCCAGCTGGCTGGCGCCATGGTTGATCGACAGGTCGAATTTCCAGTCGTTGGCCAGGTCGCGGCGGTAGCCGAACGCGTACGACAAGTCTTGCACCGTGGTGCGGATGTTGGGCAGGAAGCCGTTCGGGTACACGGCCGGCACGGTGCGGCCGTCGCCTGGCGAGCGGTAGAAGCCGGACGAGTCGCCACGGCGTTTCGAGACGCCGCCGAAGGCGTAGAACTCGCTGTCCTTGTCGATCGGCAGCGCGGCATTCCACCACAGGTACGCGTCCTGGGCGTCGGAGTCGCCGATGCGCTGGGTCACGCGGGCCGGGCTGACGCGCAGGGAGTCCGGACCGGCGCGGTTGGTTTCGCCGCGTACGCGCGCTTCCGCCGTCAGGTTCAGGAAACCGCCGTTGTCACCGAGGGCGAAGCCGCGGTTGATGCTGGCCGAATACAGGTCGCCGTCGCCTTTGGAGGTGGTGCCGAGGGTGCCGCTGAAGGCGGTTTCGTTGACGTTGCTCTTCAAGACGATGTTGATCACGCCGGCGATCGCGTCGGAACCATATTGCGCGGCGGCGCCATCACGCAGCACTTCGATATGGTGGATGGCGGACATCGGGATCGCGTTGATGTCGGTGCCGGCCGAGCCGCGGCCCACGGTTTGCTGCACGTTGACCAGTGCTTGCTGGTGGCGGCGCTTACCGTTGACCAGGACCAGCAACTGGTCCGGGCCCAGCGAGCGCAGCGTGGCCGGACGGATGATGTCGGTGCCGTCACTGATGAAGGTGCTGGAGAAATTAAACGACGGGTCCAGCGTCTGCAGCAGCTTGCCCAGTTCCAGCGGGCCGGCGGATTGCATGTCTTTCAGGTTGATCAGACCGACCGGGGACGATGTGTCGAGGGCGGTTTTGGCCGTCGAACGCGAACCCAGCACGACCACGGTCTGCTCGTCTCCCGAGGAAGCAGCGGTGGTCTGGGCATGGGCCGGGATCGCTGCCAGCAAAATGGCGCTGGCGATGAGGGTGCGTTGGAACAGGGGCGGGAGGGCGTGCTTGGTGGCTCTTTGCATGGGGAATTCCGTTTCTCTACTGTAATTTTTGTACGCGCAATGCTGTTGGGTAAACATCGGCGCAAAAATACTACCCCGCACGGTTGGCCCGGCAAAGCCTTATCTTTCCTTTAAGTTGTTCGGTGTTGTAATAAAGTGATTTCGCTGAATAAACGATACTTTATTTGTGAAACACTGATGATTTGTGCGGTGGGATATCGTATTCTGCGAGGTTGAGTGCTAATTGATATTCGAAAAGCAATCTTCCGTCTGCGCTTACGCACCGCTTCAGGCGTGATCATGCATCCACGACTTCAAGCCATCGACCCAGTTTTTTGCCCGTAGATTCATTTGCTTCTTGATAATGCCGGCGCGTTCATACAGTTCGGCAAAATCCACGGTGGGTGATTGCTTGAAGGCCACGGCGATAATATTGGCGTCATGCACTTCCGGTAGCCAGACCACGGAATCAAACGCCAGCTCCATGTGCTGGAAGTTTTTGTCGTAGTTGATATAGTCGCCAAACACATTGACGGTCATGATGCCGCCCGGCGTCAGGCAGTCGGCGCAGGCCTGGTAAAACTCGGGCGTGTCGAGCACGGGGCCGCGCGCTTCCTCGTCATACAAATCCACTTGCAGCACGTCGACCTTGCCATGGTTGGCGGGGTCCATGACGAAATCGAGCGCATTCATTTCCACCACGTTCAGGCGCGCGTCGTTCGGCGGCAGGCCGAACAGGGCCTGGCAAATCGCGATCACGTTCGGGTTCAGGTCAACGGCGGTGACGCGCGCGTCCGGGAAGCGCTGGTAGCAAAACTTGGTCAGCGCCGCGCTGCCCAGGCCGAGCTGGACGATATGGCGCGGTTTTTCCATGAACAGCATCCACATCATCATCATTTGCACGTATTCCAGCTCGATGGTGTCGGGCTTGGCCAGCCGCATGGCGCCTTGCACCCAGGACGTGCCCAGGTGCAGCGAACGCACGCCTTCGAATTCGGTGATGGTGGCGGGCGGATGGCCCGGGAGGTCAAAGCGGGAGGAGGTCGTTTTCATGACGCTAGTTTACCAGCCTCCCCAGTACTATCGGACGCATGTCGAACGATAGTGCTAAAGGTGCCAGGCCCCCAAGAGAAAGTGAAGCACTATCGGAGTCAAGGCGAACGATAGTACGAAAGGGGCCAGGCCCCAAGGGATTAAAGGGGCCAGGCCCCAAGGGATTGCAGTTCAGCAAGTGGTCAGCAGTGGCAAGATCATCGTCACCGCCAGCCCGCC